>CAIQHW010000262.1 GCA_903871715.1 uncultured bacterium | reverse complement strand
TTGAGTACCATGATTAATGAGGGTTTCAACGTTACACCCATTTTAGATAATAAAGAAGAAATTAAGGATTATGAAAAGTTGGTAAAAATTGAATCGTGCAATATCGGCATTAGAATAGCTGCCGAAGAAGAACCACAATTTCAATTTTACACCAGCCGATTAGGAATTAGAAGCCGCGATATTCAAAGCTTTTATCGAGATAAAATTGCCGACAATCCAAAGTTTAAATTGAAGATGTTGCACTTCTTTATTAACACTGGAATTAAGGACGATGCCTATTATTGGAGTGAGTTGAACAAAGCCATCAACGTGTATTGCGACTTGAAAAAAGAATGTGCCGATTTAGATTCTATCAACATTGGCGGCGGTTTTCCGATTCGCAATTCGCTCAATTTTACTTACGATTATGAATACATGATTAGCGAAATTGTGTTGCAAATAAAAAATGCTTGCAAAAAAGCGAAAGTGGCTGTACCCCATATCTACACCGAGTTTGGGAGTTTTACTGTAGGCGAAAGTGGCGCAGCTATTTATAAAGTGCTGGCGCAAAAATGGCAAAACGACCAAGAATTGTGGTACATGATTGACTCGTCATTTATCACCACACTGCCCGACACATGGGGCATTGGGCAAAAGTTTATCATGCTGCCCATCAATGGTTGGGACCATGAATATCATCGTGTAAACTTGGGTGGATTAACTTGCGACAGCCACGATTATTACAACAGCGAAGTGCATGTGTCGCAAATTTATTTGCCCAAAATTTATAACCAAGAACCGCTCTACATTGGCTTTTTTCATACGGGTGCTTATCAAGAATCGTTGAGCGGATATGGTGGCATCAAACATTGTTTAGTGCCTTCGCCCAAGCATGTGTTGATTCAAATGGATGCCGATGGAAACTTGACCGACCGCCTATTTCGTAAAGAACAAACAGCCGAGAGCATGATGAAAATTTTGGGATATTAAGATTAATTTATTGTAAAAATCACTTTAAAATTCTTCCATTCATTGGATAATAATTATTAAGACGGTTAGGCAAAACCTTTGCCCATCCTAAGTTTTGGTGTTGATATTGCATTAATGTCCAGCCAGTTTTATCGAAGCTAAAATCTTTGATGTCTTCCTTTTTCAAATATTGGATAGCTTGTTCGTAGCTTAATTCTACTTTTTGAATTTTATCAGAAAGCAAATTGCTCATCGCCAGTTCATGGTCAGGAATTAAATCTTTGTGTGTTAACTGGCCAACGCAGATACCACTTTTAATCACATTCAATTGGCTGCTGATAAATTCCATTTCATCAATCAAAGATTTTGGTTGTGCAATGATGAATTCGTTCTTTGGCTGAAACTCATATTTGTCAGCATCTTTCAGCCAGTTATTCAAAATGGATTTGTTAATCGGAGAAGTCTTTTGTTTTGATTTTTTCAATCGTGGTTTTTCGAAAGCTTCATTTTGTTTTCGCATAGCGCAACAAAAAAATCCTTCGCCTTGCAGCAAATGCGGATAAAATCTGAAACCTTTTACTTTGTGTTTTTTTGATTCTGTCGAAACAATATTCCATTCTGTGGGAACATTGAAAGAAATATTTACAGCTTGCAATTCGTCTATCATCCAGTCTGCAATTGCTTCATTTTAACTTTCCGAAAAACTGCAAGTGCTATAAATTAAAACACCATTTGGTTTTAAGCATTTCCAGATGTCAGCCAAAATCCTTTGCTGACGCTGACTGCAAAGATTTACCAAATTGTCATTCCACTCATTTAAATACGCTGGTTCTTTGCGAAACAAACCACTTCCGCTGCATGGCGCATCAATTACCAAAACATCAAAGTAATTTTCTAAACGCTCAAAATGCTTAGGGTCATTGTTGGTTACTAATACATTTTCACTTCCCCATTTGCTGATATTTTCTTTTAAAATTGTTGCTCTGTTTTTTATCACTTCATTAGAAACCAGCATCGAATTTTCATTGAGCAATGAAGCAACCAAAGTCGATTTACCACCCGGAGCAGCACATAAATCAAGCACTTTGAGCGATTGTGATAAGTCAATACTTTGTCGTAAAGCAAATTCTAAAAACATACTGCTGGCTTCTTGCACATAATAACAGCCTGCATGAAATAAAGGGTCGTAAGTAAATGATGGTCGTTCTTTCAAATAAAAACCATTCTCACACCAAGAGATTTTTTCTTCGCTTTCAAACGAAAAAATTTTCTTTTTCGGATTTAATCGGATTGAAGTATTGGGTAGATGTTGATGTGCTTGAAAAAATGCAGCTTCATCAAACCCTTTCTGCAAGCAAAGTTCAGACAGTAACTTTTCAGGTAGTTGATTCATCGTTTCAAATTCACAATTAAAATTCCCATCAAAACTATCCATCCGCCAACGATTTGCGAAGGCAATAAATATTCGTGCAAAACAGGAATGGCGAACAGTGTGGTGAACACAGCTTGGCTTAATAAAACGACCGAAGCCACCGCCGAAGAAATATATCCGAGTGCATAATTGATGGTCAGCCAACCTGCTACATGCGTTATCAATCCTAAACCACTGAGCGGTAACCATGCATCAGCAGGCACTTTCAGCGATGTGTGTTGAAATAATGCGCAGCAAAATAAAGTAATAGTGCAAGCCAAAGTGGCAAAAGTCATGAAAGTTAAAGTGTCGGTTTTCTGTCGTGATTTTTGTGTAACCAACAAATAACAAGCGTAAAAAAAACTGGCGATGAGGGCGAATAAATTTCCTTTGCCTAAATCGAAATGTTGCACTTTTTGCCAACCAATCAAAATGATGACACCGCCAATGGCAATAAGAGTTCCAAACCAAAATTTTCGTTTCAATTTTGTTTTAAAAAATAACATTGAACCCAGCGCAACCCAAACTGGTGCAAAGTTTGCCAATGCTGTTGAAATGCCAGCACTGCTTAATAAAATGGATTGATTCCAAAAATATAAATCCAAGCCAAACAAAACTCCGCCGATTAAAATCAATAAAAAATCTTTTGTTGGTGGAAATTTTTTTCGAGCAAAAACCCAAATTGGTAACAAAACTATGGAGGCGATAAAAACACGATAGAAGCCCGAAGCCACACCAGTCATGGGTTTGGCAAGTGATACAAAAATAGCTGACCAACCAATGCAAATTGTTCCAAAAAAAAGTAAAAGATAAGCGACTAAAATTTTGTTTGTTTTCAAATTATTTCAATCGTTTTAATTGATGAATAATTTTTTCCAAGCCGTTTAGTTTAATCTCATAAATAGTTTCCAATTGCACACCCAGCTTGCCTTTCGGGAAACCATCTTTTCGTTTAAACCATTCTAAATAAGATATTGGCAAATCCGAAATTAGTTTGCCTTTGTATTTTCCAAATGGCATGGGTGTTTTGATGATTGACAATAATATTTCACGATTGTTGTAATCCATGCTTTCTATTTACCGATACAAAATTTTCCAAAAATGGTTCCTAAAATATCTTTGTCAATGCTCACTTCGCCAGTGATACTGCCCAATGAATACAAAGCATGGCGAAGATGAAAAGCTAACAAATCTGTTTCAACATTTTGCTCCAAACCATTTCGTACTTCTAATAATTCTGCTAAAGTTTTATGCAACTGCTTAACGTGCCTTGCGTTGCTAACAATTATGCCTTCTGTGTTTGTAGCATTTTCCAACGAAATATTGTAAATGAATTGTTTTAGCTCATCAATATTTTTTTTCTCTTTAGCACTAATTTCAATTGCCGGAAATTGAGCATTGAGTATTGAATATTGAGTATTCGAATCAATTTTATTCGCCACCAAAATCAATTTTTGATTTTCAATTTTCAGTTTTTCAATTTCAATTTTCAATTCATCTTCATTCATTTCGTTCACATCAAAAACATACAACACCAATTGTGCTCCACGAATTTTTTCGTAAGATTTTTCAACGCCAATTTTCTCAATTTCATCATTTGCTTTTCGCAAACCTGCCGTGTCAATCAATCTGAAAATTATTCCGTTGATGTTTAAAGTTTCTTCAATCGTATCTCGTGTTGTGCCTGCAATGCTGCTTACGATTGCTCTATCTTCTTTCAGCAAAGCATTTAGCAAAGTTGATTTGCCAGCATTTGGTTTGCCCACAATCGCAGTGCTGATACCATTTTTCATCGCATTGCCCAATTTGAATGATTGAATTAATGGCATGATGTTGTTTTGCAATTCATCCACTAAATCAAACAGTTGTTTTCTATCCGCAAACTCCACATCTTCTTGCGAAAAATCCAATTCTAATTCAATCAATGAAGCGAACCAAATTAATCGTTCGCGAAGTTGTTGCAACTCATTGCTGTATCCGCCACGAAGCTGTTGCAGTGCCACTTTGTGTGCCGATTCATTTTGCGAAGCAATTAAATCAGCCACTGCTTCGGCTTGTGATAAATCCATTTTCCCATTCAAAAAAGCACGTTGTGTAAATTCGCCTGGTACTGCCAATCGGCAACCAGACTGAATTAGAGCTTGTAAAATTTGTTGCTGAATAAATTGCGAACCATGACAAGAAATTTCAACTACATCTTCGCCAGTATAACTATGTGGATTTTTGAAAAGTGTAATGACAACCTCATCAATAATTTCATTTTCAAAAATAATTTTCCCGAAATGAGCAGTATAACCACTTTGTTCTTGTAATTTCTTTCCTTCAAAAATTTTAGAAACAATTTCAATCGCTTCATTGCCCGAAACCCGAATTACAGCAATACCGCCAACTCCAGCGGCTGTTGCAATGGCAGCAATTGTATTTTGGTTATTGTGAATTAGCATTTTGTAAAAACTAAATTTTCGCTGTCGGATTTTTTTTCTGTCATAAAATTTTCCACATCATCACAAATTTCTAAATCACCATTCGCATTTATGCTGTTGCATTTGAAATTTAATTTCAGTAAAAATTGCACAGATTCTCTATAATTTTTGTTCGATAAATTTTGCAAATATTCTATTATCAAAGTTGGTGAATTATTGACAAGAAATTTTTCAGCACCTTTCAACACCTTTATTTCAGAGCCTTCGGTGTCAATCTTTATCCATGTTTTAGAAGTTAGCCGAATGCTGTCAAAAAAATTGTCGAAAGTTTTATTCTCAATTAATTCTTCTTGAAAAGAAATATTTTTTTGAAGAAAAACTTCGTTGCTCAAAGAATTGTATTCGGAATGCAAAGCATCAGAAACATAAAATTTTGTGCTTGATTCTTCATCGCTCATGGCTAAATTAAATGTCAAAATATTTTTGTAAAATGCAGTATTCGCTTTCAATAATTGAAATGTTTTTTGTGTGGGTTCAAAAGAAAATACCAACCCATTTTTGCCAATTAATTTTGAAGCCAACAAACTGAAGAACCCAACGTGAGCACCAATATCAATGAAGGTTTCATCCGTTTTTAAATTTTTGATTAAGAATTTTGTAAGTCGAATTTCGGATGAATGAGTTTTTGCGCCAGTGATGAAAATATCATTGCACGATGGAAAATCAATCCACAATTTTTCATCAAAAAAAGTGGTTGTTTTTAATCGAATTGATTGCTTAAAAATTTTGTAAAAAACAAACCGATAAAAAATTGAAAAGCAATAATTGAATGGACGATGCGCTATTTTTTGCCATTTACTTTTTGAACACAATAGCTCGATAGTATTGATTTTATTGAGTAATTGCCGATTCATTGTTCTTTTTATTTTTTAAATCTTGAACAATTAACAACGCAATAATCCAATAAAAGAAAGTGCCAATTTTTACATCTTCTATCAAATCGCTGAGCATGTTATCAAACAATACCATCACAAATGAAATTATCAAACCCATTACTATGGCTCGTTCGGTGGTGTTTGATGTTTGGTGATAAATTCGTTGTCCGTAAATTAATGTGACTGCAACAATTAATAAAAACAGCAACAAGCCTACAATGCCTTGTTCGGCAGCTAAGAACAATAAATAGTTGTGAACGGTGGAGTGTTCTACATTACCACTTACATAAGTGGTAAACAAACTAACTGCATAATTTTTATAGTTTGCCACAAAACCACCTTGCCCAAAACCTGTGAGGGGCTTATCTTTCACCATTTCATAAGCCGCCACCCAACGATACAATCGCTCGGCACTGCTCACATCATTCAGCGTTTCAGTGCTTTTTAAATGGTCAGCTAAATTGTGGTGCATGATGGTTTTTTTAAAATCGGGTGCAAATCGCATAAATCGATTTTCAAAAGTTAAGTATGCCACAAATAAAATAATGCCTGCTAAAGTGGCTAACAGCGCAGGTTTTACCAATTTCCATTTTACTACAAAATAAATGGGCAGGCATAATAAAATGGCTAACCATGCAGTTCGAGTGTAGGAAATAAAAATGGCAAACACAAAAATTAATTGGCTGATTTGTAAAATTATTTTTTTCAAATCGCCACGTTTGTACCAGCTCGAAGCCACGAATAAAAAAGGAAAAACGATGCTTAATGCACAAGCATAATCTACATGATTTTTAAAAAATGGTGCCGACATTAAATTGGAATTATCAAACTGAAAACCATGTTGCCAATGATTAAAAAGGGTGTAAATAATTACTGGAAAAAGTGTGGTAAAAATTAACCAAAATGCCAGTTTAAAATGTTTCGTTTCTTTCATCACCAATGGTGTGACCAGCATGAATGCTGCGATGTACCAAGTTTTTGCCAATAAATATTTGAATGAAATAATCGGCACTGTGCTAAAAATCATCACCACTGTATACCAAATAAATTGCACGAAAATGATTTGCACTAATGGATGATTTAGAAATTTTTTCTGCGAATTATTTTTTTGTGTGAACAGAAAAATAAAATAGCACAACATTAAAATTGCCATCAGTGGTTCGGTGGGCAAATCGGTGCTCAAACTGCCTATAAATATGGGAATACAAACGGGCAACGATGCCAGCATCAGAAAATAGACAAAACCAAAATTGAGTGAAGTGATAACAATGCCCACCAACAAAACTGGCACTATACACAAAAAATATTGCTCGAAATAAAAACCAGCTAAAACAAAAGTCATGCTAGCCAATGCGCATGAGTAGAGCATTGGCAAAGGATGATGTTGAATTAGATGATCAAGTTTTTGTTTCAAGAAAAGAAAATTTAAAACAGAATTTTGGAAAATTATTTTGCAAAAAATTATGCCAATTCGGGTTTAATGATTTTCCACTTTTCAATCACTAATAAAGTAATGGATCGATATATTCATTCAATTACTAATCCGGAAACCGAAATATACTGTTATTCAC
>CAIQHW010000261.1 GCA_903871715.1 uncultured bacterium | reverse complement strand
TTTGAAAAACGCTTTTTACAAATGCGCTATCTTTAAGGCTGTGAAAAATTTATACCATTTTCAGCCAAAATACGTTTGTATTGCATGAAGCGATTTTATTTTTTAGCTGCATTTTTTTCGATTTTATTTTTTGGTAAAACTGCTTTTGCGCAAACTGCAAAAGTGTATGGCATTATTCAAAACGAAGAAGGCAAGCCTTTGGAATACGCATCGGTGGCTGCTTTGCTCGATAAAACAATTGGTGTAAGAACTGGCGCAACTGGTTTTTATGCTTTAGAAATTCCTGCCGAAAAAGAAGTTTCTATTGTAGTTGCCTATCAAGGTTTTGAACAAAAAACTTTTGTATTGAATTTGAAACCAAATGAAGCATACCATTTAGATGTAGCCATGAAGCTGCTTTCACATCAGCTTCGAGTAGTAAATATTCGTGATCAACAATCTCGAGTAGAGGGCATGCAAACTGTTGACCCAAAATTGTTTGAGCTGCAAGCCAATGCCAGTGGCAACATTGAGGGTATGTTAAAGATGTTAAACGGTGTAGTTTCTAATAACGAGTTAGGCGCAGAGTATAGTGTGCATGGCGGAAATTTTGATGAGAATTTAGTTTACGTAAATGATTTTCAAATCTATCGCCCCATGCTCATCAGCAGTGCGCAGCAAGAAGGCTTAACCTTTGCAAACCCAGATATGGTAAGCAATTTGAAGTTTTCGGCTGGTGGTTTTCAAGCACGATACGGCGACAAATTATCATCGGTTTTAGATATTACATACAAACAACCCAAGCAATTTGCAGGCAGTGTTTCGGTGGGTTTGTTAGGGCAGTCTATCGAGTTGGAAGGTGCCAGTAAAAATCAAAAATTTACTTGGATTGCAGGTTTTAGAAACAAAACCAATCAAAGTCTTTTATCAAGCCAACAGACGCAAGGGCAATACAAGCCTGTGTTTAACGACATTCAGTTTTTTACCACTTACAAATTCAGTAAAAAATTTGAGTTGCAAGCCATCGGAAATTTGAACCAAAATAAATTTCAGTTTATCCCCGAAAGTCGCACCACATCATTCGGTTTAATCAATCAAACTATTCGATTAACCATGTATTTTGATGGTGCAGAAATCGACCAATTTAATTCAGCCATGGGCGGCTTGGCAGCTATTTATCACCCCAAAGAAAATGTAAAATTAAAGTTTCAAACTTCGGCGTATGCCACACAAGAAAGCCAAACGTATGACATCATCGGTCAGTATTTAATTGGCGAAGTGCAAACCGATATTAGTCAACCCAATTACAATCAAATCAAGCAGCAGTTGGGCGTTGGCACCGATCATAGTTATGCTCGTGATTATCTCAATTCTAATGTTGTCAACTTCTCACATTTCGGCACTGTGTATCACAAAAATAGCACACTAAATTGGGGTGTAACTGCGCAAGCAGAATATGTTCAAGACAACATCAAAGAATGGCGAAGAATAGATTCGGCGGGCTATTCGCTGCCATATTCCAATACTTCAGTGAATGTATTTTCTTATCTGAAATCAAATTTAAGCTTGCAATCGTTGCGCTATTCGGGTTATGTGCAAAACAGTTTCAACTTTAGCGACACCTCACGTTTCAAACTCATCACGGGCATTCGCTATCAATATTGGGATGCTAACAAAGAATTTTTTGTATCGCCTCGTGTGCAATTAAGTTATGTACCCAATTGGAAAAGCGACGTCATTTTCCGCTTGGGGACTGGGTTGTATTATCAACCAGCATTTTTTCGAGAGATGGTCAACTTTAATGGCGATTTAAATTTGAATGAAAAAGCGCAAAAAAGTTATCAAACAGTTTTGGGCAGCGATTACAATTTTAAATTGTGGAAACGCCCATTCACCTTCACTTCCGAAGCCTTTTTTAAATGGATGTGGGATGTAGTGCCTTATGAAGTAAACAATGTGCAAATCAATTATTATGGCTACAACGATGCTCGTGCATACGCCACTGGTGCGGATTTCAGGCTGAATGGACAAGTGGTAAAAGATGCCGAAAGTTGGGTGAGTGTTAGTTATTTAAACACCAAAGAAAATTTGGCGGACGATTTTTTTGTGGCGCAATTAAATAATCAACATCAAATTATCGACCCAAGAATTAGTGCCACAGCACAAAGCAAAACGGCTGTAAAAGATTCTACCATTCACCCTGGTTACATTCGCCGACCAACCGACCAACGCGTTACCGTGAGCATTTTTTTTAGCGATTATTTACCAAAGCACGAAAATTTGCAAGTGCACATGAGTTTGATTTTAGGCACTGGTTTGCCTTTTGGTCCACCCAATCACAATCGCTATCAAGATACTTTAACGATGCCCTCGTATCGCCGAGTGGATATAGGTTTCTCGGCAAAATTGTTTGATGGCGGCAAGAAAAAATATCAAAAAAGTTGGAAGAAAAACATCAACAATATTTGGGCAACTTTAGAAATTTTCAACTTGTTGGGTGTGAGCAACACCGTGGGTTATTTGTGGGTGAAAGATATTTACAACACCACTTATGCTGTGCCCAATTATTTAACAGCACGAAGATTGAATTTGAAATTAACGTGTAAATTTTAACTCGAAAAAATTATTTTTCATCAAGAAATTTGTAAAAATATTTTCTATCACCATCATCGTTATAGTCGCTATCACAGCGGCTTTAGCGATTTGGATAAGTCGCCCATCTACCCAATCATGGCTCATACAAAAAGCAACTATTTTATTAAGCGATAAATTAAAAACCAAAGTACAAATTGCAAAAGTGGATGCCAATTTATTTTCAAAATTGGTGTTGAGCGATGTATTAATTCGCGATAAAAAAAATGACACATTGCTGTTTGCGCATCAATTGAAATTGAATTTAACTGATGTGCTTTTGCTCGATAAAAATTTTACGCTGAATTATATTGGCTTAGATGGTGTAAAGCTGAACATCAATCGTGCAAAGGCCGACAGCGTTTTTAATTATCAATTCATTGTAGATAATTTGGCAAGTAAAAGCACCAACAACGATTCGATAAACTGGAAAATTCATTTCAATAAAATTGATTTAACCAACATTGTTTTGAATTATAATGATGCTGAAAATGAATTGTTGCAAGTTTCATTTCAAGAGTTAAAAACTACAATTGATAAATTCGACATCAACCGAAAAACGATAGCTTTGAGGTTGTTAGAAATTAATCAACCAATCGTAAATTATGTATTTAATAATTTGAAAAACGAATTGTCGAAATCGAAGAATAATTCGCTGCAAAAAATAAAAACTGATTCTGTAAAAATCGGTGCATCGCCTAATTGGAGTGTATTTGTAGATAATTTTAAATTGGATGATGGCGAAATTATGTATTGTCGAAAAACTTCCGACACCACTTTTTATGCTGCTGAAAAATTGAACCCAAATGATTTGAAATTAACAGCCATAAATGTGCAAGCAAATAAAGTAGAATTGACCAAAAAAAATATTTCTACACAACTAAAGCAATTGGCTTTTCATGAAAAGTGTGGCTTTGAAATACAGCTACAAAGCGACATTCAGTTTGTGGACAGCAAATTAAAATTGAAAAATTTAACCGTAAAAACGCCATTTAGCCATGCAGATGAAAACATAGAAATTGATTTCGACAAAGATAATTTGGCTGATGTAAACAACATTTTTTTCAAGGCAAAAATCAAAAACAGTTCTATTCATCCTGATGATTTAGCTTACTTTACCCAGCTACCATCATGGTTGCAGCCCATTTCGTTGATTGGAAATGTGAATGGAAAAATTGGAAAATTGCACAGCACCGATGTAGAATTAACCATGGGGAATAGTTTTTTTAAGGGGAATTTTAGTGTTACTGGATTACCCGATTATAAAAACACTTTCATCGATTTTAATGCCAAACAATTTAGTAGCAATGGAAACGTACTGGCAAAATATCTACCGAAAACACAGCATCCAGAGCTATTACAGCGCATTGGTGACATTTTTTTTACAGGCAATTTTAATGGGTTCATTAACGATTTTGTAGCACAAGGAAATTTAAAAACTTCACTGGGGGATGTGAATTCAGATGTAAATTTAAAGGTAAGTAAAGATGGTAAATTAAGCTACAGTGGCTCGATTGCAGCCATTCAATTTGATTTGGGAAAGCTGATGGCGCAAGATTCGACGATTGGAAAAATTTCTGTTTCGGCTGATGTGGTGGGAAAAAATTGGTTGAATCAAAACCCTGAAGTAACCGTGAATGGGGCATTGCAGCAGTTTCAATATCATCAATACAATTATCAAAATATTACCTTAAATGGAGTGTTGAAGCAAAATCAATTCAATGGAATTATAGAGTCCAAAGATCCTAATATCGACTTTAAATTCAATGGTGTGGTCAATGTAAACGATTCGTTACCAGTTTATAATTTTAAAGCCGATGTACGAAATGTGAATTTACAGTGCTTGCATTTTAGCCAAAAACCATTTTCGATTACCCATGCAAAAGTAGCAATTGATGCGATGGGCAACACGATTGATAATTTCTCTGGTTCTGCTTCGGTGGCTAATTTCAGTTTTGATGTGAATAATGTGTTTTATCAATTGCACCAATTTAATTTGTCTTCAAAAAATAAAAATGATGGCAAAGAATTGTTGCTGATGAGTGATGTTGGAAATTTAAAAGTGGATGGAAAATTTAATTATGCCGATTTGCCCGATGCCTTTCAAAGCTTTTTGCATCAATACTTTCCAGCTTATGTGAAAGATAATAATACTTATAAGAAAATTGAACAACAATTTAATTTCAGCGGAAAGATATCCGATTCGCAAAATCTGTTGGGCTTGTTTGTTCCCAATTTAAAAGTAAATGGCGAATCAAATTTTGAAGGTTCGTTTAATAGCAATAGCTCGAGAATGGCTCTGAAAGCCAATTTTCCAGAAATTTTATTTGGCAACAAAAAAATAAAACCACTCAGAATTTTGATGCATAGCGATGAGCGAAAATTGGTTGGTGATATTAATTCCAATCAATTGCAAGTGAGTGATAGTTTTATCATTCACGATTCGCAATTTCATTTTGCAGCGCATGATGATAGTTTGAATTTTGATTACAAAATTGTGGGCAATCCATCCGATTTTGATTTCAGTATTTCGGGTTTATCAGTGATGTATCCAGATTACATTAGCACTCATTTTTCCCAATCCGATATTTTTGTAAATGGTTATCAGTGGCAGCTTTCAAAGGCAAATCA
>CAIQHW010000260.1 GCA_903871715.1 uncultured bacterium | reverse complement strand
TGGGTTAAATGCGTAGTAACAGTGTCAAATTTTTCACTTAATAATTTGTAAGCAGTTTTCAGCGAATCAAATTGCACCACCATTCTATCTTTTTCATGTTTCAATTGGTCAATCAATTGGCGAGCTCGTTCCAAATCTTTTTGGTCCAAATTGGTTTTCATCAAAATCTGCTGAATTTCTTTTTTGCGTTCGTCTAATGCAAAAGATTTTACCCGAACCAAACTATCCAATGCAGCATTTTCGCCTTTATACTGCTCAATTTCAGCTAATGCTTTTTGATAATCGTGGCTTAATTGTTTGTAAGTAGAATCTAATTTATTTTTGTCGTTGGTAACAGTTTCTAAATTATTAGAAGTGCTGCGATTGTTCATGTATAAATACACGTTGGCAGCTACCAACAGCACAAGAAAAATGATGTAAATGGCTTTGTTAGAGCGTTTGGGAGTTGGCAATTCGTTAGGAACTGTGCTCATGTAATAATGGTTTTTTAGTTTTTGAGAAAGAACAAAAGTAAAAAATAAAAAGGGTTTAGAAACTAATTGACCAAAAAGTAATCCACCACACTATCGGCAAAAGTTGCAATACTCTTTTTTAATCAATGGATTTTCTAACACTTGAATAGACAAATAAGGGTCGGCAAACAGTGCACAGTAACGCTTGGCGTTTAAATCGTGTGCTTTGGATAATGCAAAACGAAAATCGGGTGTGTACCAATTTTCTTGATTTCGAGCAGCGCAAGAAATGTAGGTGAAGATTAATTTTTCATCCACTTCTTTGTCGCGAATAAATGGCGCCAACAATTGTGTGGCATATCTATAATCGTTGTGGCGCATAAACACATCTGCCAATTTCAATCCGTTTTCCCATTTTTTTCCGTTGGTATTGATGGAAAATAAGTTTTTGATTCTGTCCATTGCTGCACCCGAAATCTTCTTCGCTGCTGGTGTTTCCAACGTATCATACGCATCAATGATTTTAAACTGATACTCTAAACTAATGGCATCCACAATTTCTTTTTTCAATTTTGTTTTGCGCAAAGCCTCAATTCTATTCTGCATTTCATCCACTTTCAAATCATCTTTAAACACACCAGCATTTACAAACGCCACCAATTTATTGTAGCGAATAAATAAATTATCGGGATCTAATCTTTCCAAATCATTCAGCTTCTGGCTCATTTCGTAAGTGGTAGAATCATCGCGAATAAATCGGCTTTCTAAAAATAAATTATTCAGATGCATGCCCAAATATTCTTTCGTCATCGGGATAGAAATGTTCAACAATTTTGCAGGAATATATTTTCCTTTCATCGCTTCGCTAATGGCGTAAGTCTGCAATCGGCGGGCTTTTTCGGGCTGATAATGTTCAATTGCTTTTTTCATCGAGTGGATTACAAAATCCAATTCATCATCGCCAGTGGTGGCATAAGTAACTTTCATTTTCACCACCGTTACTCTTTCAGCTTGCAAAATATCATCAAAATCTTGACGCATTTTTTTGCTGCTGTTTAGGGTATCAATCAACTTTTGTTTCGGAATCAATGCATACATATAATGCTCGGTTTGCCCCACTTGTTGTTTAAATAAATCGTAGGCATCAAATGTTTCGATGGTGTTAATTACATTGCCTTTATTGATTTTTTCCAAGGCTTCTAAAATGGTTCTTGCACGTTTAATTTGCAACAAGGCATTTTTCACCGAATCGCCTTCTAAGCTAGTGTAGGCGGTGATGGTGATTTCATTAATAGTGTATTTGGGTTCGTTTAAAGTTTGTAAAATGGGTTCTAAATCTTTGGGTTTATACTCCGATTTATTTTTGTCGAACGGGATATTAAAACTCAACCATTTGGTGGTTGAATCTAACACAAAGTCATCGTTGATGTCGCAATCCAAGCAGGTTTTCAGCGTATCGGGATAAATCGTGAGCGGTTTCAATTTATCGGTTCTGTTCGCTTCGGTATAAGTTCTGGTCAATCTTCTACAAAATTTTCCTTTCTGAATAATGTTTACATTCAGCTCATATTGATCGCCCAAATTTTTCAACACTTTTTTTGATAACGTGCCAATACAGCCACTGTAGCGGTTATAACGCTCTGGCTCGGTATTGTTTTTAAAAATATTTTGTTGATAAACAGGCTTTAATAAAATGCCACGGTTTTGTTTATCGGCATCATAAATATTAAACGTATCGCAAGGGTATTGCGACTTTTGAATAATGTCAATCGCAATTGCATCATCTTTTGTAACGAACAATTTTTTCAGCTTGCGCAAATTATTATACTCCAACAAAACTTTACCATTTTGAATACTCACCCCTTGTTGCAAAGCCGTAAAATCATCAAAGCGTTCGCAGTTTCTACAATCTTTATTGCTGCCTTTTTCCACCCCATACGATTTGGTGGTAAACCGCAGTGTAAGCAGCTTTCGCAGCTTTTTGCCTTGGTTGATAGATTCTAATCCACCAATCACAACCGATACATAAATTCGTTTGCCGCTGGCATCTAAGGTGCCACCAATGCCAGCATAAAAGGCTCGTGGATTGGTGATGATATCGGTATATTTTTTCGATTTTAAAATCTTTGCTAGCAAATCATCTACCACGGCATTGTAGGTAAAAAATGTTTTCACATCTTTTCCAATGGGGGCGGTTTGTACAATTTCTTGCCCTTGGTCCGAGCCGCCATAATATTTTATTCTATCACCTGTAGTTCGTTTGCTGCGGCTGCTTCCGCTAAGGTTTGTTTTTTTTACCTTCACCATGTGCTCGCTTTGGTCGGTGGCTGCTTTTTCTAAAATTTCATTTCTAAATATTAAATCACGGTTTTGTTTTTCTCTTAAGTCGTTTATCTTTTTAATGAAAATATTGTAAAACAAATCGTAGTTGAAATTATCAGCCGAAATTAAAGCGTCATCTTGCTGCGCCCAGCCAACAAAGGGCATTAGCAAAAGGATAGCAATAATTTTCAGTAAAAAGAATTTCCGCAATTTCATGTTTAAAAATGTGGGTAAAGGTAATAAAAACGCTGGGTTGAAAATGAGCGAATGGTTAAAAAGCAAATTTTGTAAAGTGGAAGAACATTTGCTATGGTTATGTTTTTTTTCATTTACCTCCTAAAACTAACCCCATACTTTATTAAACTACCAACTCTTTTTATAACCTAACTCGATTCATTTTTATCGTACTTCAATTGAGTTTTATGATACTTCGATTGCTTTGTATCATACCTCGATTGACTTTTATCGTGCTTAAGTTGGCTTGTATGATGCTTCTTTTACCATTTATCATCATTCAGTTTACTTTCATGGTGCTTCAGTTGCCTTGTATCATCGTTCAATTCATTTGTAAATTTATTTTAGTTGCCTTGTAACATTTGCTCAGCTCATTTTTAAATTTACTTTAGTTGTCTTTTAGCAT
>CAIQHW010000259.1 GCA_903871715.1 uncultured bacterium | reverse complement strand
GTTATCGGGCAAGTTTCATTTTCAATCAAAAAATTCATTGCTTTCAAATGCGCCAAATATGCCTTTATCAAAGCGGTATGTAATTGTGCCGACACAAAATAATCAGTGAGCAAACAACTGCCAGTGTTCAACAAATCATCCACAAATAAATTAGCTGATTGACTTAAAGGCAAGGCTTTGTAATCAATTTTTAAATCGTTGAAGTGCTTGTTTTCTTCATTTTCTAAAACAGCCCTGCAACTGATATTACCAAGTGTTTCGTTGATAATAAATTCAGCCTGATTGGTTTTGAATTGAATTAAAAGTGGCTCTCCGCTTGAATTGTATGAAGTGGCTGAAAACTGAAACAAATCTTTTGCTTCGTTTTTTATAGTGCCAGTGAGTTCAATAAATCCTTTGCGTTTAGATTCATGAACGGTTTTATCAATCCCTTCAATTTTAAAGTGATAATCGGTGCTATCATTAAAATAGTTGAACAAATCTAACAAATGAATAGTGTTGCAAGCTAAGCCCCAATTTCTTCCTGACACTTTCATTTCCATAAACAAACTGCCTGCAATGGCTTTTTTTATTTGCTGATAATGTGAAAAATATCTTCTGGTGCAGTTGACAAATGTTTTGATTTGCTTTTCATACAACAACTTTCCAACTGTTTTGTAATCATCTAAAGTCTGAAACAAAACTTTTTCCAACACCAAATAAGTCACCGTTTTTTTAGATAAAAAATCTAACAAAACATTTTTGCGCACATCGGCACTGGTGGCAATGATGACAATTTCAAAATGCAAATTCTCAATTTCATCCAGCGATGAAAATATTTTTAGCGAATGCTGATGCAAGCCACCAGATTCTATTACAGCCTGATTAATTAATTCGTGATTGGGCAAATGTGGCTCTACCACAAAAATTTCAAGTTGATTTTTTGCCAATAAAATTCCTTGTAATTGTCGGCGACCAATGTTGCCTGCGCCGATTAAAAGAAGTTTGTGCATCCAATTTTTTTTCAAAGATAAATGTTGGTATCAGTTTTTATTTAGAAACAAAAAAACTATTTTTTTTCGTCGGTCATCTTCAACATTACAGCCTTTCAACTGTTACCTTTGCACTCGTTTTTTATTATGGCAAAAATTTCCATCAACGTTGCAAAAGGAAAAATTGATGCACCCGAATTGCACGAAACCATTATTGGCATTGACTTAGGTACAACCAACAGTTTGGTGGCTTATATTGATGAATGCAATCATCAGCCTATTTGTTTGGCAAAAAATGGTAAGCATACTTTGATTCCGTCCATCATTCATTTTGAAGAAAATGGAAACATTTTAGTAGGTGATGAAGCCAAAGCAAAAATCGTTGAATCGCCCGAACGTACTGTGTTTTCTGTAAAAAGATTGATGGGAAAATCTTTCGGAGATGTAAAAGATTTTAAAAACTTTTTCAGCTATGAAGTAATTGATGACAACACCGAAAGTTTAGTGAAAATAAAAATCGGCAATCAATTTTATTCGCCGATTGAATTATCCAGTTTGATTTTAAAAGAACTGAAAGCCACAGCCGAAGCGGCTTTAAATAAATCGGTTACAAAATGTGTGATTACAGTTCCAGCCTATTTTAATGATACACAACGTCAAGCAACAAAAGATGCTGGCAAATTAGCAGGCTTGGATGTATTAAGAATTGTAAACGAACCAACGGCTGCAAGCTTGGCTTACGGTATAGGTTTGAAGAAGGAGGAAGAAAAGAAAATTGCAGTGTATGATTTAGGCGGTGGCACATTTGATATTTCGATTCTACATATTCAAAGCGGAATTTTTGAAGTTTTATCAACTAATGGTGATACATTTTTAGGTGGCGATGATTTAGACAAAGCGATTGTAGATTATTGGTTAGAAAATGTGGATGGCTTGAAAGCAGCTTACAGCAATAGTTTCAATACACAACAAGCAGTTAGAATGTATGCTGAACAATCTAAAAAAAGTTTGGCTTGCACTAACTCAACCCATCATCAGTTAGAAAATTTTTCATTGAATTTAACCATTGAAAAGTTGGAAGAATTAATTAATCCTTTTGTCGAGAAAACATTGCAATGTTGTGCGAAAGCATTGACTGATGCAGGTTTGAAGCAGTCAGATATTGAAGCAGTGATAATGGTTGGTGGTAGTACACGTTCGCCATTTGTGAAACAAAAAGTAAGTGAATTTTTCAATCAACCTGTGAATGATTCTTTAAACCCAGATGAAGTAGTTGCCTTGGGCGCCGCTATACAAGCGGATGTTTTGGCAGGTAATCAAAAAGATATTTTGTTGTTAGATATTACGCCATTGTCATTGGGTATTGAAACAATGGGTGGTTTGATGGATGTGATTATTCCTCGAAATTCAAAAATTCCAACTCGTGCTGGGCGAACTTATACCACTTCAAAAGACGGACAATCGCAAATAAAAATTTCAGTTTTTCAAGGCGAAAGAGATTTAGTAAAAGACAACAGAAAACTGTCAGAGTTTGTGTTGTCGGGCATACCAGGCATGCCAGCAGGTTTTCCAAAAGTTGAAATTCAATTTACGATAAATGCCGATGGCATTTTAATGGTAAAAGCAAAAGAGCTACGAAGTGGCGTTGAACAAAGTATTGAAGTGAAACCACAATATGGTTTAACCGATGAACAAGTAGAAAAAATGCTCATCGAATCTATCGAAAATGCAAAAGATGATATGGCTGTAAGAGGATTACAGGAAGCCAAAACCGAAGCCGAACAAATGATTTTGGTTACTGAAAAATTCTTACAAAAAAATGAATCGTTGTTAGCTGCCGAAGAAATTTCTACCACAAAAAATTTGTTGATTGAACTCAAAAATTCGTTGCAACAACCAGAAAGAAATTTGATTCATAAACGCATGGATGAATTGAATCAATTTACCCGACCATTTGCTGAACGTGTGATGGATATTGCCATTGCAGATGCTATGAAAGGGAAAAAGATATTGGAGTAATTGCTTAAAGTTTGGCGAACTTCTCTCTTATAATTGCAAACTGATTTAATAAAGTTAACTCTTTACAAACTTAAGTTCGCCAAACTTATTCCATTAAATTGCTTATTTTTATTGCACTAAAAAATCATTTTTATGCAAAAAGCATTTTTACTCCTTGTTGTTTTTTCAATTTTGTTTTGTTTGAAATCGGTTGGGCAAACAAATACTATCAACATTACTTTTGATGATGCTAC
>CAIQHW010000258.1 GCA_903871715.1 uncultured bacterium | reverse complement strand
GTGTGGGACGAATAACTTTTTTCATGGTGAATAAAATTTGGGTAGTTAATATTATTCAAAAATAATACTCAATATGGAGTCTGCAAAATATTTTAAAAAATATTTTTTTCATAAAAAATACATCGCTTTTTTAATGAAAAATGGAATCAAAAAAAACAATAAATTTTTAGAAAAAATAATCCCCAAAAAATGCTACACAAATCGTGGGTCGGTTTCCATTTGATGTCCACAATTTTTACAAGTACGCAAATCTTCATTGCTATAAAAATCTCGAAACCTTGATTGGAAGTCGGTTTCAATATTTTCTTGCGAAAAATAAACTTCGTGCAATTTGTGATTGCATTTATCGCAGAACCACAATAAGCCGTCTTTCATGGCTGTTCCTTTTCTCACTCGTTCAATCACCAAACCGATAGAACCTGCGCTGCGGCTGGGATTGTGAGGAATCCTTGGCGGTAATAAAAACATATCGCCAGCCGATAATTTCATTTCGACACACTTCCCATCTTGTTGCGTTTTTACCACAATATCACCTTCCAACTGAAAAAATAATTCTTCAGTTTCGTTGAAATGATAGTCTTTTCGGGCATTTGGGCCACCCACAATCATCACAATATAGTCTGAACCTTCGGGATAAATATTTTTATTGGAAACCGGTGGTTTAAGTAAATGTCGATTTTCGTCAATCCATTTTTGCAAGTTGAAAGGAGGTCGAACCATGATAATTAATTTAAGAGTTGAAGAATAAAATCAAAGATAATTTTAAAAGTAAAGGAAATGAAATTTTGTTTGCCCTAAACTGTTATACTCTAAAGTTGGCGCTGGTAGCTTGATGACATTGAGTGCTAAAAAAAGTGTTTTCAAAAATTTTGATTTGGTTTTTATTTTTGAAAAATCAATATCGGGGGATAAATAAAATTGGCGATAGCGTTTTACTTGGCTGTAATCAACGTTTGTGGCGGCATTGTTTTTAAAATAATCATCCAATGGTTTGCCATTGGCATCATAACTCCAAGTATTGTGATAAGCCCCAAACATTCCATCAGCACCGTATCCAGCAGCAATGTTTAACCATTTTGGAAATTTATTTTGTGGTTTTAAAAACGAAGAAATGTTAACACTTAACCAATAAGTTTGTGCATTGTAATCTTTCAAAATGCGCTCGGGCAAAGGCTTTCCATACAATTCATTGGCTCGTTGCTCCAATTCATTCGCCCCATAATTGTTTTTGTGTGTAGAAAATTTCAAGTGAACGCGCTGCTCTCTCCACAATAATTCTTGCCCCAATAAAAGCCCCGAACCTAATGTATTAGCTTCAAAATCGCCTTTTGAAAAACCCCATTCTTTTGAAAATCCATCCATAACTTCAATAGTTAATTGCATTGCTTCGCCCACAATGGCACCATACAAAACGCTGCGCCGTTGCGACACTCCAGCCCATTGATACAAATTGCTGCTCCAATAGGCTTCGCTATATGCCGAGTAAGCATGACCGCATTTATCCATTTGCAACCATTCGCCATTGTCATCAAAAAAATGAAAATTGCTTCGTGGATAATTGGCGTACCATTCGTAATTTAACCATACCATTGCACCACTAAAAACCGCAACATTGGCAGCATGCACCCCCAGCTCTCTTTTTTTATTCAATGAATCGGAAGGTGTAATAAATTTAGTGAGCGATAATTTTTGTTGAGCAAAAATATTTGCACAAAAAAATAAAAACATGACAAGAAAAAATAGTTTTTTCATACTTGCACTGCCAAAATTTTTTTTGTTTCAAAAAAGTCTTCTTTAAAATTTTCGGATAAACTTTTCATCACTAATTGCTTTCCTAAATCACTCATCTCATCATGCAAATCGCCACCTTTTAAGCAGATTAATGACGAGTTGATAGAGCTGTTATCCTGCTTCCAAACTGCTTTTTCAGCCATTTTATTTTTAGCAATTACTTTTTGCGAATAGAAAAATAAGGTTTGTAAAATTGCTACTGCTCGGCTTACTGTATAATCAACTTTGAAAGGAATTTCTTCCACCCGTTTGTGAAATGTTTTTACATTTTTCAATTGCAATTCATCGGCTATGGCTTGCACCACTTTTATTTTTTTGCCGATAGAATCAACCAAAAAGAATTCTACTTCTGGGAAAAAAATCGCCAAAGGAATACCCGGAAAACCTCCGCCAGTGCCAATATCCAACACTTTGTTTCCATTTTTGAAATTAATAAAATGAGCAATTGCCAAACTGTGCAACACATGTCGTTCCATAAAATACTCCATATCTTTTCGGCTAATCACGTTTATTTTTTCGTTCCAATCGGCATACAAAAGTGGCAACTGTTGCAGCTTTGCAAACGTTGTGGCTGGCAGATTTGGAAAATATTTTTGAAGAATTATTTCGCTCATGATGGAAAAAACAAGTGTGCAAAGATGACTAAAACCATCATAAATTCAATTGCTATTTCAAAAAAAACGCACTAAAAAATTATCTTTGCGCCTCAAATTTTTTGACCATTGAAATACGCCGAAGAAATTAGCAAACGTCGCACATTCGCCATTATCAGCCATCCTGACGCAGGAAAAACTACACTCACCGAAAAGTTTTTATTGTTTGGTGGCGCTATTCAAGTGGCTGGCGCTGTGAAATCAAACAAAATTAAAAAACATGCTACTAGTGATTTCATGGAAATTGAAAAACAACGTGGTATTTCGGTGGCTACATCGGTAATGTGTTTTGAATACAATGGCATCAACGTAAATTTGTTGGATACACCAGGTCACAAAGATTTCGCTGAAGATACTTACCGAACCTTGACTGCGGTTGACTCTGTAATTCTTGTAGTGGACTGTGTGAAAGGTGTGGAAGAGCAAACAGAAAGATTGATGGAAGTGTGCAGAATGCGAAATACACCAGTAATTATTTTCATCAATAAAATGGATCGTGATGGAAAAAATGCTTTTGATTTATTGGATGAATTAGAAGCAAAATTAAAAATCAAAGTTCGACCATTAAGCTGGCCAATCAATATGGGTAGCACTTTCAAGGGTGTTTACAATTTGTATGATAAGACTTTGCAGTTGTTTCAAGCCAAACAAAAAGACGATGAAAAAATTACAATAGAAAATTTAGCAGATAAAAATCTGGAAGCCGAAGTTGGTGAAACCGATGCTAATCAATTGCGCAGCGATGTTGAATTGATTGAAGGTGTGTATCATGATTTTGATGTGAATGAATATTTAGGCGGACATATAGCTCCTGTATTTTTTGGAAGTGCGATGAATAATTTTGGTGTAAGAGAATTGTTGGAAACCTTTATCCAAATAGCTCCCAAGCCTTTGGCAAGACCAACGGACAAACGTGAAGTATCGCCGAACGAAGATAAATTCACAGGTTTCATTTTTAAAATTCATGCTAACCTTGATCCACGTCATCGTGATAGAATTGCATTCTTAAGAGTGTGCAGCGGTAAGTTTGAGCGAAATAAATTTTTCCATCATGTGCGATTAGATAAAGATGTTCGCTTCAGCAGCCCGTTTAGTTTTATGGCTCGAAG
>CAIQHW010000257.1 GCA_903871715.1 uncultured bacterium | reverse complement strand
TCAACAGTTTACGGTGGAACAATTAATCTTTCTATCGAATCAACAGAAGACACCACTGTTTTAGAATCAATGGTAAACAGCAAACACAAACCAGTGAACGGAACAGTAACCTTCTTTGCTCGAGAAGAAGACAACAAAACGATGAAGTTAATTACTTGGACTGATGGTTATGTAATTGCTTATTCTGAATCCATTGATGCAGTTGGTGGTTCGCCAATGCACCAAAGTTTCACTATCTCCGCTCGTGAGATTAAAGTGGGCAATGCAGACCATAAAAACGAATGGCCTAAAGCCTAATTCATTTTAGTCAACCACAAAAAGATTTAGTTGCTTTTGCAATTATTTCTTTTTGTGGTTTTTTTAATTTCTACAAAAAATAAAAAGTTGTGGCACAACAAATCAACTTAGATATTGTAATTGATGGTTCATTTACAGTATCACCATTCACTTCGTTGAGCGTTCATCAACAAATAAACGGGCATCATTTTTTTGAATTGAGATTTAATCAAGATTTAGAAAGTGGCAATGATGATGTGCCTATTACTAAATTTCAAAAATATTTAGGTAAAACCATTTCCATCACTTTCGGTTCGGATATGTATGAAATCATGCAAAATCATACGGACAAAATTTTCAAAGGAATTATTACTGAGATAGCCATGGCAAGCAACGCCAGCGACCCTGGCAATATGATTTTTAAGGGTTATAGTCCAACAATTTTATTAGAAACGAATGAAAATTGCGCATCGTTTTTAGAGAAAAATTTGCAACAAATTGTTCAAAAAACGACCGAGCAAATTGCAGGCAATTTGCTGTCGGTAAATATTGCACCACAAAACTCAAAAACAACTATTCCATACTGCGTTCAATACAACGAAACTAATTTTGACTTTTTAAAAAGATTAGCCGCTGATTATGGCGAATGGTTTCTTTACAATGGCAAAGATTTATATTTTGGTAAACCTTCTAGCATTCCAACGATTGAGCTTTCCTACCCTGAAGACATTTCTGAAATGAATATTTCTATGAAATTATCTTCTGTAAATTTTTCAAAAAATTCATACACCATTAAAGAATCGGGGGATAATTTTCAGTCTGCATCATCATCCGTAACCGTAAGCGGATTGGGCACTTTTGGAGAAGAAGCATTAAAACAATCGGGTAATTTATTTCAGGTAGAAGCCAATTCGCCAGCCATGAATGCTATTCCTATTGCCAATAAATCAGATTTAGATGCTTATGTAAAAAATAGAAAATCATCAGAATCGGCTGGGCTGGCAGTTTTACATGCCAATTGTGATAATCCTGGTGTGCATGTAGGAACGATTGTGGACGTAACCAATAATGGTTCAAATGTGGGAAAATATTTGGTAATTAGTGTGGCCCATTCATCAGATGGATTGGGCAATTACACCAATGTTTTTGAAGGCATTCCTGCTGATGTTGATTATTTACCATCACCACATTTTAAACGACCATACATTGAACCGCAGATTGGTAAAGTAATTGACAATATTGACCCCAAAAATATTGGCAGAGTAAAAGTGCAATTGATGTGGCAACAAGATGCAGATAAATCGAATTTACCTTGGATGCAATTGATGACACCAAGTGCTGGCAAACAAGCTGATAAAAACCGAGGCTTTCATTTTACACCCGAAATTGATGATTATGTGATTGTGGGTTTTACAGAAAACGACCCTGCCGAACCTTTTGTAATGGGCAGTATCAGCACCGATGACAATAGAGATAGTGCACCAAATCAGCATAATTTTGAAAAAATAATTCGTACTAAAAGCGGCAACACTATTTATTTTAGAGATTACGATGGTG
>CAIQHW010000256.1 GCA_903871715.1 uncultured bacterium | reverse complement strand
GGCTAATAACTTTGGGTTTAGAATTGGCATCTTTATTATTCATGCCAGGAAAGAAAATGTTGAAGATGATGTTGTACACTTTTGAAATGAAACCTCTATAAAACCCATCGTGCCGCTCAATTCTATAAGTTTTTACTAAATCTAATTTTTTGGCTTTGATGATTTGATAACATTGGTTTACACTTTCAATGGGAAACTGTCCATCCCCATCAATCACCAAAATATAATTGCCATCGGCAGCCATCATTCCTTTGCGCATATCCCAACCCATCATACCGTTTTTGGGTTCTACTACTGCTTTTACAAAATTATTTTTGGCTTCAATTTCTTTTACATAATCTTTGGTTTTGTCATCGCTGCCCGGCACATAATTGCCCACCAACACTAATTGATACGATATGTTTAATTGATTTACTTGCGCTATCACGGTATCTATAAAGGGCACGATGCTTTGCTCGGCTCGGTAACATAAAATAACCACCGATAATTCGATAGGGTTTGGCATGAATGGCTTTGAAATTTGAAGGCGAAAGTAAGAAAATAACTATAAACTATGAATGATAAACTAGGAACGATTTGCGTTTCATTCATAGTTTATCGGTCATCATTTATAGTTAATTGCATCGGATAATCTTTTGCATCACACCCATTCATCCAATAATTCCACACAATTCTTTCCGCATCAAACATGGCATTGGGAGTAGATTGTAGGGTAATTTGCACCGCTGAATCTGTTTTATTGTTAAAATCGTTGTACATAAATATGCGTCGATAACCTTGTGTGATTTTTAAAAATGAATTGGGTTTATTTGCCCAATTAGAAGTGGATTCCATGGTTAAGAATTGTTCGCTGCGTACTTTTTCTTTGAGCATAAAATTCATTTCATAACTCGTAAAATGCTGGTGCATAGGGTTGTTGCCGCTTTCAGTTACGATTATATAATTGGATTTAAACCGAGAAACATTTGCGGCAAACAACTCCTGGGTTTTTTGAAAGCGCACATAATAAGCCTGCCAATACATGTAGCTTAAATTGCTGCCGATGGCAAATAAAGCAAACAAAGCTGCGAATAAATAAAACCGCAAGCGGTTGCTTGCCACATATTTTTCTATCAGCATCACGATTAAAAAAACGATGGAAAAGCCAGCCAAAAGCCCATTGCGGCAGTTGCGATTTAATGCACCGTAATCTTTGCCTACGACATTATAGGGCAACAAGGCGGTGATTAAAAACACAAGGCTGATGGATAGGATTAGCCAAAGTGGCAAACGATGAATGATAAATGATGAAGGATGAATGGTGATTGAATCGTCTTTGTGCTGTATCTCCTTAGCGGTTAAATTGTTTTTATCACGCCAAGCCGCAAAGGGATTAAATGTTTTTCGGAAAACAACACGAAACACTATAAACGCTCCAACGCACGATACCACAGTGGTTATAGGATTATGAAATGCCATTTGCAGCAATAAATAGGGTAGGGCAATTAATAATTTAAAATTGGAAAAGGCAAAATGATATGCCATGCTTTTGATGGATAGGTTGATTTGATTATAACCTATCACCTTTGCCATACCATTAATAGGAAATAATTTATTCCACAACCAAAAAGAGAAGATGGGAAATAGGATGAGCAAATAATGTTGCTTAATAAAACGTATAACATTACTCCAAAAAGGATTAGCCACAAAGGCACAAAAGCTTAAAGGCTTTTTATTGGGTTGATTAATTTCTTGGTGGCTTTGTGCCTTTGTGGCAATGTTTTTTTGATATTGGCGAAAAAACAACACCAACAAAAATGCATAGATAAACACATAAAATGATTGTACTTCAAAGCTCCAAAACAATAGGAATGCGATTGGAATAAATGAAATTGCTTTTTGAAGAAATAGAGGGTGTTTCGTGGTGATATGAACCACGGCGAAAGTTTGCCGAAAATAAAAGTAGATGGCAGCAAAAAATAAAAACTCACAAATGGTATAGGAAAACATAATAGGTTCGAGCCAAAGTACATACAACGGAAAGTTGATAATGCAAATGCTTAACAACAAATTGAACTCATGATTATCATCAAAAATGGTTTCAAGAATTTTGTAAATAAAATATT
>CAIQHW010000255.1 GCA_903871715.1 uncultured bacterium | reverse complement strand
GATTTAATTTTATGTACAGAAAAATGACTGACTTTTTTTCATTTTTGCCATCATTTTATAAAAAAATTGGTAATTTTTACGATGTTAAAAATACTTATTTGTCAAGTGTTTTTTTTTCTTCTTTTGATCTATGTCAACTAAAATTTATTGCATTCCTCCGGAAGACGGATATATTGGGAATGTACATCGTTATGTGGCTCTAAACCCCTCGTGTAATGATATTTGTGTAATAAATTAATGCTCCGAAGGTATTTTATTTTTTTATTTTAAATTATTGATTTTAATGATTATTTTTTGTTAATGTTTACTAAAAATCTTACTAAACGACCGTCAGGTTTGATGCTTATGCTGCTTTTGTGCATAGGACTGTCCCATGTCGTCTATGCTGAAACTGCTGCCACAGCGCTTCCGACAGGTGGTGTGGTGAGTGCTGGTTCGGCAACCATCAGCCATGCTGGTTCCGAAGCCGCTCCAGTTTTGAATGTGAATCAATCCTCTCAGCGTGCTGTGGTGGACTGGAACTCCTTCAACGTGGGCTCCAATGCCACTGTCAATTTCAATCAACCCAGTGCCAGCGCTTCAACGCTCAATCGCGTTACAGGCACGGACCCGAGTCAAATTTATGGTCGTATCAATGCAAACGGCACAGTTATTCTGCAGAACCAAGCGGGTGTTTATTTCAGCAAATCGTCTAGCCTTGATGTGGGCTCTATTACGGCCACGACACATGCGATCACAAACGCTGATTACATGAACGGTCAATATAATTTTGATCGAAATGGTTCTACAGGAAGCGTTATCAATGAAGGTTCTATTAAAGCTGGCTTAGCAGGGTATGTAGCTCTCCTCGCACCTGAAGTTAGAAATGCTGGTGTCATCACAGCGCAAATGGGCACTGTTGTTATGGCGGCAGGCGAACGTGTGACGCTTAATTTTTCTCCTGATCAACACCTAGCTGGCATTACAACGACCCCTGCCAAAATCAATACATTAATTGAAAATAAACAAGCTGTTCAAGTGAATGGCGGTTTAATTATTCTTTCTGCAAAAGCTGTGAACTCACTGATCGGATCTGTTATTAAGCAAAGTGGTTCGCTTGATGCAAGTAATGAATCCACTCAACTTGTGAGTGTAGGTGGTCGCATTATGATTGATGGTGATCAAGTGACGATTGCAAGTAATTCACAAACGCTCGCAAAAGGCACGCACGCTGGCGGACAAATTGCGATCAATGCAAATAATATTACGATCGAAAAAAATGCAGTCGTAGATGTTTCGGCTAATCAAATGGGTAATGCAGGTTTAATTAAAACAACTGCATCTGCTACAAATTTAAGTGGTGCTTTATTAGCACAAGGCGGAATAAATTCTGGTAAAGGTGGTGTCATCGAAATAAATACAGACACACTTAATGTAGATGCAGATTTAAAAATTAATGCAAATAGTCGAGATGGTGTTAGCGAAAAAGGTAACTGGAATATTAACGCTTCTTCTTTAGTTGTTAACCAAGTTTTATCTCAAGCCATTTCAAATGCACTTAATGTTGCAAATGTAAATATTGAAATTGCAAAAGGCACATTCCAAACTTTATTCGATAGCGTAATTCAAAAAACATCTCAAGTTGCTTCATTATTTTCTGTGCATGCAAATGGACCGATCAATATTGAAGGCCAAATTTTAAGTAACGATAATGCCCCTCTGGATATTATTTTACAAAGTTATGAGTCAG
This sequence comes from uncultured bacterium, assembly GCA_903871715.1. Taxonomy (GTDB): domain Bacteria; phylum Bacteroidota; class Bacteroidia; order Chitinophagales; family CAIODY01; genus CAIODY01. The sequence continues at coordinate 768 of CAIQHW010000255.1, read as the reverse complement.
TTTTAATTGCTACTTCATCTACAGTTGGTGCTAGAAATATTAATATAGCGGCACCCACAATTGAGGCAGATGGTAATTTATTTGCATATGGATCCAATCAATCTGATATGCCTTTCTTAGCATTCTTAGGTGCGCGTTTAGCGATCACAGGATCACTTCGTGCAGGTTCAAAACAAAATTCAGGCCGTATTAAATTAGAAGGTGATGAAGAAGTTTCAATAGCTAACACCGCAAATATTTTTACAGAGGGTGATGCTGGCACTATTGAAATAATTTCACCTCAGGGTTCTGTACATATAGAAGGTAATATTCAAACGAATGGAAGCAGTGGTCGTGGCGGATCCATTTCTATTGATGCAGCTCATGCAGTCATACTTCAAAATGCAACACTTAAAGCTTCAGGTGTTTCTGATGGTGGTCTCATTCGAATTGTATCGAGTGATGGCGATGTTAACTTCCAACAAAGCTTTATTCAAACTAATGGCGGGGCAGGTGTTGGCGGAAGCATTTTAATTTCTGGTGTGAATAGTACTTTAATCTCAAGCACCGAGATTGATGCAACAGGATACACGCAAGGTGGCGCGATCAAGATTGGTAATGATGCAACAAATCACACAATTCCCTTCTCAAGTTTTACAAGTCTTAATTCAAACACCGTTTTAAATGCCGGACAAATTAACCCTAATGCTTTAAGTCGTGCAGGTGGTTTTATAGAAACCTCAGGGCATATTTTAAATATGCTTGCAAGTATTAATGCGGGACGAGGTG
>CAIQHW010000254.1 GCA_903871715.1 uncultured bacterium | reverse complement strand
GCCCAAAATGCCTACTAAAATGTTGATGAAGTTTTTGTCGAAAGTTATGGTTGGAATAAAAGTTCCCTTCAAAACTGCTGCCCAGTCTTGCTTGTACAAGAATGGAACAATTAAATAAACTAACAACACCATACACAAATATTTTAAAACGGCGGCAATTTTTTGATAAGGCAAATAAATAATCAGCACTAAAATAACGATAGTAAAACCAATGCTAAAATAATTGGCATGAATGCTTGGAAACAATAAGTTGGAAACAGCGCCCATGCCTGCAATGTCGGCTCCAATGTTCATGACAATGGCTGGAAAACTAAACAACAACATCAAATACAAAATTAGTTTTGAATAAAAAGTTCGCAAAGTGCCAGTTAAACCTTGCGATGTTACCAAGCCAATTCTTGCACACATTTCTTGAATGGCAGCCATTAATGGAAATGTAATTAACGCTGTCCAAAGTGTTGAAAGCCCATACTGTGCGCCCACTTGCGAATAAGTAGCAATGCCCGATGGGTCATCATCACTTGCGCCAGTGATTAATCCTGGACCCAATAATTTCCAAAATTTTAAGAGTTTATTTTCACTCTTTTTTTTGTTTTTCATTTTTCAAAATCCATGAGGTGTGGTGCGTAAAAGTACAATCAAAACCAGCAAAAGATTTTTTGCGAATCAATTTCATTTAACACCACCTTAAACTTTTTATCGCCAGTTCTTGTTTCATTCTTTTATTTTTACAAAAATATTTTTTGATGTCGAAAATAACATGGATAATTATTTCAGCATTAGTAATTGTGGTTGGAATAATTATTTACACAAAAGTTAGTTCTTCTAAAACTGCCGCCAATACTGCCATTGCGGCAGGTGCACCCAAAGAAATCAAAGTGGGTGCTTTCATTGTGCATCCACAAAATATTGAAAACAATATTTCAGCTTCGGGCAGTTTGTTGGCGTTTGAAGATGTGGATTTGCATTCGGAAGTGTCGGGAAAAATTGTGCAATTAAATTTGAATGAAGGAACAGCAGTTAGCAAAGGAACTCTACTCGTTAAATTATTTGATGATGATTTGCAAGCACAATTAAAAAAGTTGGATGTGCAAAAAACGAGTGCCGAAAAAACCGCCGACCGCTTACACCAGCTACTTTCCATCAATGGTGTTGGGCAACAAGAATATGATGATGCACAAACTCAAGTGAAATCTATTCAAGCCGATATGGACAATATAAAAGCACAAATTTCTAAAACAGAAATTCGTGCGCCATTTAATGGCATTGTTGGTTTGCGAAATGTGAGTATGGGTGCTTATTTAACTCAAAGCACAGTGGTAGCTACTTTGCAGCAGATTGACCAAATGAAAATTGATTTTACCATTCCCGAAAAATATTCCACCACAGTTACAAAAGGAAATGTTTTACAATTTACTGTGGATGGCAGAAATGAAAATTTCAACGCAAAAGTTTATGCCATCGAACCAAAAATTGATGAACAAACTCGAACAATAAAAGTGAGAGCATTGGTTCAAAACACAACAGCCAAGCTGCTTCCGGGCATGTATGCCAAAGTGGATGTGGGTTTAAAAAATATTGAGAACGCATTGATGGTGCCTACACAATGTATCATTCCTGATGCAAGAAATAAAAAAGTAGTGGTGGTAAAAAATGGTATCGGCACATTTGTAAAAGTGGAAACTGGATTAAGAAATGAAGCGATGATTCAAATTACGAAAGGCGTTGAAATAGGCGATACCATTGTATCTACAGGTATTATGTTTGTGAAACCAAATGCAAAATTGAAAGTCACTTCCATCCAATAATCAAACAAAAAAATGAGTTTATCTTCTCTTAGTTTGAAACGACCAGTGATGGCAATTGTATTGAACATCATCTTGGTTTTGTTTGGCGTTATCGGTTTTAAATTTTTGGGTGTTCGCGAATATCCTTCGATAGACCCACCAACCATCACGGTTGCAACGGGTTACAAAGGTGCAAATGCGGATGTCATCGAATCGCAAATTACCGAACCACTTGAAAAAGCGATTAATGGAATTGAAGGAATCAGAACTATTTCATCTGCCGGTAATCTCGGCACAAGCGTTATCACTGTTGAGTTTACAGTTGACCACGATTTAGAATCAGCCGCCAACGATGTAAGGGACAAGGTTTCGCAGGCTGTGAAATTATTGCCCCAAGATATTGATGCGCCGCCAGTGGTTACAAAAGCGGATGCTAACAGCGATGCCATTATTTCTATGACGGTTCGTAGCGACACAAAAAATGTGTTGGAACTTGATGATTACGCCGAAAATGTGTTGTTGGATAGATTGCAAACCATACCGGGTGTGAGCAGTGTGCAAGTGTGGGGTCAGAAAAAATACGCCATGCGCTTATGGATTGACCCGATGAAATTAGCCGCTTACAAACTGGCTTTCAGCGATATTCAAAATGCGTTGAACAACGAAAATGTTGAATTACCTGCTGGAAAAATTGATGGAAAAAATACCGAGTTGCTGATAAAAACTTTTGGCAGATTAACCACCGAAGATGATTTTAATAACCTGATTATTAAATCAACCAGTTCGCAAATCATTCGCTTGAAAGATGTAGCCACAGCGGTTTTAGGACCAGAAATAATTCAAACAACGATTAAACAATCAGGAATTCCGATGGTGGCTTTGGCATTGGTGCCGCAGCCTGGTTCTAATTATATTGAGATTGCAAAAGAGTTTTACAAACGCTATGATGCCATTCAAAAAGAAGTGCCCAAAGACATTCAATTAAACATTGCATTAGATAATACAAAGTTTGTGAAACGCTCGTTGGAAGAGGTGGGCGAAACATTGGGTATCGCATTTTTACTCGTTATCATCATCATCTTTTTGTTTTTTAGAAATTGGATGATTGCCATTCGACCGTTGATTGATATTCCTGTTTCGTTGATTGCCACCTTCTTTATCATGTACTTGGCTGGTTTTAGTATCAACATTTTAACATTGCTGGCAATAGTGCTGGCAACGGGTTTGGTGGTAGATGATGGTATTGTGGTAACCGAAAATATTTTCAAAAAATTAGAAAAAGGTTTGAACAAACATGATGCAGCCGAACAAGGCAGCAACGAAATTTTCTTTGCTGTTATCGCCACTTCAATTACGCTTGCGATTGTGTTTTTACCAGTGATATTTTTACAAGGATTTGTTGGAAGATTGTTCCGTGAGTTTGGTGTCGTGGTCGCAGCAGCAGTGTTAATTTCGGCATTTGTATCCTTAACCTTAACACCAGTTTTGAATGTGTTATTAACTTCAAAAAACACATCGCATGGTTGGTTTTATAACAAGACCGAACCATTTTATGTTTGGTTAGATAATGCTTATCGAAGGTTACTACAACGCTTTATGCGTAAGCGTTTTTCGGCATTTCCAATCATCGGTGTTTGTATTGTGTTAATCATTTTGTTTTTCAATTTGCTACCATCCGAATTGGCACCGATGGAAGACAGAAGTTTGTTTCGCATGACGGTGATTGCGCCAGAAGGTACTTCGTATGATTACATGGAAAACTACATGGATAAAATCACAACTTTTGTTGCTGATTCTGTTCCCGAAAATCGTTTGTTGATGACCATTGTTGCGCCTTCATTTGCAGGAAGTGGTGCAGTAAATTCTGGAATAATTCGTGTGGCTTTGGTCGAACCAACCGACCGCAAACGCAGTCAGAAAAAGATTGTAGAGTCGTTGAGCAAAAATTTATCGAAGCTCAATCAAGGAAAAGTTTTTGCCATTCAGGAGCAAACAATTTCGGTAGGAACGGCGGCAAAAGTTTCATTACCTGTGCAATTTGTTTTGCAAAATAGCGACTTTGAAAAACTAAGAACTACACTTCCAAAATTTTTAGAAGAGGCAAACAAGAGTAAAATTTTTGGCGCAGTGGATGTGAATTTAAAATTCAATAAACCCGAATTGCAAATTACGATTGACCGTGCAAAAGCAGCAGAGATAGGCGTTTCAATGGCTGACATTGCTCAAACTTTACAATTTGCTTTAAGCGAAGGACGGCTTGGATATTTTATTATGAATGGGAAACAATATCAAGTTATCGGGCAAGTGGATAGAGAAGACCGTGATAAACCCTTGGATTTAGCGGCTTACACGGTGCGAAGCAAAAATGGTGATTTGGTGCAATTGGATAATTTAGTAACGATGGTAGAGCAAAGTAATCCACCACAATTGTATCACTTCAATCGTTATAAATCAGCTACAGTATCGGCTTCGCTGGCTCCAGGCAAAACAATTGGCGACGGCATCAACGAAATGAATCGTATTGCGAAGAAAACTTTAGACCCAACTTTTACCACTTCATTAAATGGCGCATCGAGAGATTTTTCTGAAAGTTCATCCAACACTTCATTCGCATTTATTTTGGCGTTGGTGTTAATTTTCTTGGTGTTGGCGGCGCAGTTTGAAAGTTTCATCGACCCGTTAATCATCATGATTACAGTGCCTTTGGCGATTGCAGGTGCATTATTGAGTTTATGGTTATTTGGTCAAACGCTAAATATTTTTTCAGAAATTGGTATCATCATGTTGATTGGATTGGTAACGAAAAATGGAATTTTAATTGTTGAATTTGCGAATCAAAAACGGGAAGCTGGCGAAGAAAAAATAGAAGCCGTCATTGATGCAGCAGCATCACGTTTGCGACCAATTTTGATGACTACATTAGCCACAGCATTAGGTGCATTGCCAATTGCATTAGCCTTGGGAAGTGGCGCACAGAGCCGTGTTCCGTTGGGTATTGTGATTATAGGCGGCTTGTTGTTTTCATTAATTCTCACATTGTTTGTAATTCCAGCGATGTATTCTTTCATGTCAAGAACGAAGAAAAAAAATGCGTAAAATTTTCAAAATAATTATACTGGTTTTAATTGCATCACCTGTGTTTTCACAAGATGTACTCACCTTGAATCAGGCTGTGGAATTGGCTTTGAAGAATAATTACGACATTGCTATTTTAAAAAACAAAGCAGAAATTGCCAATATCAATAGCGATGCAACTATCGCCAACTTCTTGCCCAAAGCAGGTTTGAGCTTGGCACAAAGTGCATCACTCAACAATTTGCATCAGCAACTTTCCAATGGAAGTGAAACGAAAAAAAATGGCGTAACAGGCAGCAACATCAATCCAGCATTGAATGTAACCTGGACATTATTTGATGGCATGAAAATGTTTGCCACTCAAAATAAATTGAAACGAGTGAAAGAGGTCGGCGAATTAAATTATCAAGACACGATGCAAACTATGGTGGCATCAGCCATCACAGCTTATTTTGATGTAGTGAGTGCTAAGCAACAACTCAAAGCATTAAACGATGCAATTAAAATTTCGGAAGAAAGAGTGCAATTAGCCGAAAAACAATTTCAAGTAGGCTATTCTTCAAAGGTAGATTGGTTGCAGGCTAGGGTTGATTT
>CAIQHW010000253.1 GCA_903871715.1 uncultured bacterium | reverse complement strand
CTGATGGCGACGGCGTTGCAGACAACGAAGACCAATGCCCGAATGTAAAAGGTGTGAAAGAAAATTATGGTTGCCCAGCCATAAAAATGGAAGACCAAAAGAAATTAGATTTACTGATTCACAATATTAATTTTCAAACAGGAAGTGATGTAATCCTTGCCGCTTCGTATGTTTCGCTTGCAAAAGTGATTGAAGTGTTGAAAGCTAATCCAACTTATAAATTAGAAATTGGTGGACATACGGATAACTTAGGCGCTGCCAAAAACAATATGGAATTGAGCGACAAACGAGCTAATGCTGTGAAAAATTATTTAGTGAAAAAAGGAATTGATACCAATCGCTTAACCGCTATTGGGTATGGCGATACAGTGCCTTTGGTGCCAAATACATCAGCTCAAAACAAAGCAAAAAACAGACGAGTGGAAATGAAATTGAAATAGAATTTAGAAATCAAATTTTTTAGAAAAAGGACGAACAAAATTGTTCGTCTTTTTTTATGCAGAAATCTTTTTCGAAAAATACTTTCAGCATTTGCAACAACATGATTTAAATCTTGTTTTGCATTCATGAATTGTGAATTACTTTCGCCTCAACAATTATTTATGGAATTAGCAACTTTAAAAGAAACAAAAATTTCGAGCGAACTTTTTTCGATTGCTGAAAAAGTTTTAGCCGAAAAAAGAATTAGCGATACGGAATGTTTAACCCTTTACAACACAGCAGAATTGGGCTTTTTGGGCTGGTTAGCAAATGTGGTGAGAGAAAGAAAAAACGGCAACAAAGTTTTTTTCAATCGCAATTTTCATATAGAACCTACTAATCTTTGTGTTTTTCATTGCAAGTTTTGCAGCTACAGCCGAACGCTGAAAGAAGAAGGCGATGGTTGGTTTATGACGCAAGAACAGATGTTGCATATTGTGCAAAAGTATGATGGGCAGCCGGTCACAGAAGTTCATATTGTAGGTGGTGTTCATCCAAAATTAACCATGCAATGGTTTGGAGAAGTGTTGCAACAGATAAAAAAAATGCGTCCCGATTTGCACATTAAAGGTTTTACGGCAGTGGAATTAGAATACATGTTTCGCAAAGCAAAAGTGAGTTATGTGGCTGGAATGAAATATTTGCAACAACATGGTTTAGATTCTATCCCAGGAGGTGGTGCTGAAATTTTTGCAGAAGAAATCAGAGATCAAATTTGTGCCGACAAAGCCAGTGCCGAAGCATGGTTGGGCATTCATAAAGCAGCGCATCAAATTGGCATGCACAGCAATGCAACAATGCTGTATGGACACATTGAAAAGTTTGAGCATCGAGTTGATCACTTGAGCCGCTTGCGAAATTTGCAAGATGAAACGAAAGGATTCAATACTTTTATTCCGTTAAAATTCAGAAAAGAAAACAATGAAATGAGCCATATGAGCGAAGTTTCGGTAATTGAAGATTTGCGTAATTATGCCATCAGTAGAATTTATTTAGATAACTTTAATCACATCAAAGCCTATTGGCCAATGATTGGAAGGCAAACTGCACAATTGAGTTTAGCATTTGGTGTGGATGATTTGGATGGTACAATTGATGATTCAACAAAAATTTATTCGATGGCTGGAGCCGAAGAAAAAAATCCAAGTTTAACCACCGAAGAATTGGTGCAAATGATTAAAACCGTTGGCAGGGCTGCTGTTGAACGCGATACGCTTTATGGTGTGGTAAATGAGTGGAACTAAACTATACAATTTGTTTTCAAAAATAAAATACTGGCTCGTCGGTTTTATTTCACCGATTATTCCTACTGATTTTTTTTCAAAAAAATATCCAGTAAGCATAAAAGGAATTGTGAAAATTGATGAGAAAATTATTCTGTTAAAAAACGAACGCAACGAATGGGAGTTGCCTGGCGGAAAATTGGAAGAAGCTGAAACTACAGAGCAGTGCGTTGTTCGGGAGATTAAAGAAGAATTAAACTTGGATGTGGTGGTTGAAAAAATGATAGATGTTTGGCTTTACAACATTCAAAACAAAGTAAAAGTGCTGATTATAACTTACCAATGCAAATTGCAAAATCCATCTTCCACCGAAATAAAAATCAGCCATGAACACAAAGAAGTGGGTTTGTTTTCTTTGCAAGAAATTGAAAAATTAAACTTGCCAAATGGATATAAGAATTCGATTGTAAAAGCAAATTAAAAGCCGAAAATGAAAATAATTGTAACTGGTGCCACAGGTTTAGTAGGTGCCGAAGTAGTTCGCGAAGCCATTAAAAATCCAGCAATAACGCAGATTGTAGCCATTGTGCGCAAACCGCTTTCTATTCAACACAAAAAATTAAAAACCATTTTTCACCAAGATTATTTGAATTACGAAGCATTGGAAAATGAGTTTAAAAATGTCGCTGCTTGCTTGTGGTGTTTGGGCATTTCGCAAACCCAAGTGAGCAAAGAACAATATCAAATTATCACTTACGATTACACCATTGCCGCCGCCAAAGCTTTGTTGGAAGTGCAACCCAATATTTGTTTTGTTTTTTTAAGTGGAGCAGGTGCTGATACTACGGAACAAAGCAAAACGATTTTTGCTCGAGTAAAGGGCAGGACAGAAAAGAGTTTGATGAAAATGGGTTTCAAAAAATTATTCAT
>CAIQHW010000252.1 GCA_903871715.1 uncultured bacterium | reverse complement strand
GGTTAAAAGTCAGCCAACTGATGTAGGTGTTTCAAATGGCGTTACTGAACCCAATAAAATTTTGCCGATAAGTTATATTGGGAAAGATCACAATGATCCTGAAGTGAAAAATTATATTGATAACATGAACACTTCAAGCGAAGTGGTGAAATATGAAAATAGTTCACAATTGTTAAACAAAGATGCAGGTATGGTGATGAATTTTGACAATAATGATAAAGTAGCATCAGTTGTATTTTTAAATTCAAAAGTATTTTTAGGACAAAGCTTTAAGCAATACCAAGGCGTCTTACCAGCCAGTTTGAGTTTTGAAATGACTCGTGAGCAAGTAGAAAAACAATTTGGTGCGCCAGTTCAAACTTCAACGCCTGACCAACAAAATGATTTCTGGGCAATGTATGTAATCAATGGCGGTAGTGATGCTGCCTACATCACTTATAACACCAAAAGTGCTGATTATAAAACAGCCACTATTGGTGATATAAGAATTGAAAAGTTGAAATAAATTACAGCAAAAAATTTGTTGTTTAGTGTATAAAATTGCGAATTGGATGTAAAATCTGATTCGCTTTTTTTCGTTTAATGGTGTTTCAATTTGTCTTTAAACACTTTTTCAAATTTGTCTTTTTTGGGCTTGATTACATAAGCACAATAAGCCTGTTCAGGATTTGCGTTATAATAATTTTGATGATAATCTTCAGCAGGATAAAACTTTGAAAATGCAGTAACTTCAGTAACAATAGGATTATCGTACGCATTTGCAGCATTTAATTCAGCAATGATTTTTATCGCTTCATTTTTTTGATTTTCGTCATGATAAAAAATTGCTGAACGATATTGTGTGCCTTCATCATTGCCTTGTCGGTTCATTTGCGTAGGGTCATGCGTTACAAAAAATGCTTTCAACAATTCAGCAAAATTTATTTTACTAGCATCAAAATAAACCTGACAAACTTCTGCATGACCAGTAGTGCCTGTGCAAACTTCTTTATAAGTAGGATTTTCGACATGACCGCCAGTGTAACCTGAAATCACAGTATCAACTCCTTGCAATTGCATCAGTTGAGTTTCAACACACCAAAAACAGCCTGCACCAAAAGTGGCTACTGATAAGTGTTTGTCGGCGGCGTATTGTTGTATTTTATCCATTTTGGTTGAAATTTTTTGAGGGTGAAAATTATTTTGCGCACAAGCTGTTATAAAAGTAAGTGTGCTTAATAGCAATGTTTTAGCTGATTTTTGAAATGGAAATTTCATTTTTTTATTTTCATCACATAAACGAATATTTGCAGCATTTGGTTTTCATTTTTAAAAAAAATTATTTTAGTAAATCATCCAAGCTGCCAACTATTTGATGCAATTGGTTTTTAAAATCAAGTTGAATGGGCTGTTGCGTAGCATCAAACGGATTTTGTAAAGCGTTATTCATTTGTAACATAATGAACATTGCCATATAATCTTGCATATCTCTGCCATCATATTTTTGCATCAAATCTTTTATGTGCAAATTGATTTGTTCAGCAGCTTGCTTCACTTTGTTTTCATCAGCAGGTTTTACTTTTAAAGGATAATTGCGGTCGGCAATCTTTATGTGAATAGCAATGGGTTCGCTCATAAATTAAAAATTTAAAACTGCCCAGTGGTAAGCATCACCATAGTGCATGCTTCTTCAAAGGCGATTTTGTTTTTGGTTAGTAAATTTTCCAATTCTTCATTTTCAGCACCCGGATTAAAAATAACTCTTTTAGGATTCAATTGTAAAATGTAATTGTAAATG
>CAIQHW010000251.1 GCA_903871715.1 uncultured bacterium | reverse complement strand
TTGCCTTATGCCATTGTGAAAAACGTAGGCGAAGCTTTTTGCAAAAGTTATCAGCAAGAATTTGGTTTAGATTACACCATTTTTCGTTTTTTCAATACCTATGGTCCAAAGCAAAGTGTTGATTTTGTAATGAGTAAATTTTTAAGATTGGCTTTGAAAAATGAACCGATAACTATTTATGGTGATGGTTCTCAAACCCGTACCTTCTGCTACATTGACGACAATTTGGATGCTTGTTTGGCATCTTACGAACATGGTTTATTTGTAAATGATGTAGTAAATGTGGGCAATGATGAAACCACCACGATTTTAGAATTGGCAAAAATTATCATCAAAATTACCAACTCAAAATCGGAAATAAAACATTTACCGCCGCTGAAAGATGGCGATATGACTCGTCGGCAGCCCGACATAGCAAAAATGAAACAATTGCTTAATCGTGATTTGTTGAAATTGGAAGATGGTATCAAGAAAGTAATTGCCAACGGAAATTTCTTTTAAGAACTTTTTTTGAAAAGTTTATTCCGATTTTTTCAACTCTTTCCAAATTAAATCTGGCTCGAAACCCTTTTGCATGGCGTATTTTGCTAATTGCTGTTTTTGCATCGGAGAAGCCGCTGCGTAATTTTTATTTTTTTTCAACAACACCATTTTTAAAGTTAGTACATAATCATCTTCATCAATTTGCTTCAAAGCCGCTTTGATGCAGTAGGGGCTAATTTGTTTAAATTTCAATTGACTGATAATTTTCACTTTGCCCCATTTTTTTATTCTGAATTTTCCGCCAGCAAATGTTTTGGCAAAGCGTTCTTCGTTCAAAAAATTTTTCTCAATCAGTTCGGCAATAATTTGTTCAATGTCGTTTGGATAGCCGCCCAATTCATACAATTTATTGCGCACTTCTTGTTGGCAACGCTCTTGATAGGCGCAATAATGCTCGATTTTTCTTCGCAATACTTCGGGCGAAAATATTTTTTTGGCAGCTTGTTTTTCCATGGGTTTATTTTCCAAATCTATAAATTAATTCGGAACTTTGCCGTTCAATAAAAATTGAAAAATCATGAGCCGAATTTATTTAGATAATGCCGCCACCACAAAAGTGGATGAGAAAGTTTTAGAAAAAATGCTGCCATTTTTTGCCGAAAATTTTGGCAATCCATCATCCATTTATTCTTATGGCAGAGAGGTGAAAGCCATGATTGAAGCGGCTCGTAAGTCGGTAGCAAATTTATTGGGCGCAAATCCGGGCGAAATATTTTTCACTTCTGGCGGCACCGAAAGCAGCAATATGATTATGCGCCGATGTGTGAATGATTTGGGTGTGAAACACATTATTACATCGCCGTTGGAGCATCATTGTGTGTTGCACACAGCCGAAGATATTGAGCATTTGGGCAGAATAAAAAAACATTTGGTGGATGTAAAACCCAATGGTGATGTAGATTTGGAGCATTTAGAAAAAATGTTCCAGGAATTGAAAAATGAAAAAGTGTTGGTGAGTTTGATGCACGGCAATAATGAGATTGGCAACTTGTTGGATTTAAAAACAGTGGGCGAATTGACGAAAAAATACGGTGCTTATTTTCATTCCGACACGGTGCAAACTGTGGGGCATTTCAAATTTAATTTGCACGAAATGCCGATGGATTTTATCACTGGTTCGGCACATAAATTTCATGGACCAAAAGGCATTGGAATTGTTTACGTGAGTGATAGAGTAAAGATGAAACCCTTTGTGGCTGGGGGCGGACAAGAACGCAACATGAGAGCAGGCACTGAAAATGTAACAGGAATTATTGGTTTTGCAAAGGCATTGGAAATGGCTTACGAAAATTTTGAAGCCGATAAAAAATACATTGCCGATTTGAAATTTTATTTGAAAAATAAATTGCAAAATGAGTTTGAAGGCGTAATTTTTAATGGCAATTCTGCCACCGAAAATTCGATGTACACGGTGTTGAGTGTGGGTTTTCCAAAAACACAACAAACCGAAATGTTGCTTTATACTTTAGATATGGAAGGTATTTGCGTAAGCGGTGGAAGTGCTTGTAGCAGTGGCGCAGAGGCTGGCAGCCATGTGATTCAGGGCATTTATAAAGGCATGGCAAATCAATCTACCATTCGATTTTCATTTTCAAAATACAACACCAAAGATGAATTGGATAAAGTGATAGATGTGTTGCATCAAAAAATTGGCACAGCCGTGAACGCTTGATGAATAAAGGCATCTTAATGACTTTGTTTTTCATTTCCAGAAAAATGAAAACAAAATATTCGTACAGAAAATCAGAAAATAATTTTCAAGAAATTTTATAAAAATGAACATTTTAATTTTGGGTTCGGGTGGCAGAGAACATGCTTTTGCTTGGAAAATTGCACAAAGCAAATGGTGCGATAAATTGTTTGTAGCACCCGGAAACGCAGGCACAGCCGATTGTGCAACCAATGTGAACATGAAGGTGAGTGATTTTACAGCTATGGAAAAATTTTGTGTTGAAAATAAAATCGAGTTGGTGTTGCCAGGTGGCGAAGAGGCTTTGGTAAAAGGGATTTACGATTATTTTTTGGCAAACGAAAATTTGAAGCACATTCCAGTTATCGGTCCTTCAAAGCTAGGCGCAGAGCTGGAAGGCAGCAAATCGTTTGCGAAAAAATTTATGGTAAAACATAAAATTCCAACCGCTGCTTATTTAGAAATCACGAAACAAAATTTAGAAGAAGGCAAAAAATATTTGCAACAAAGCAGTTTGCCAATTGTGTTGAAGGCAGATGGTTTAGCAGCGGGCAAAGGTGTGGTGATTTGTAATTCGCACGAAGAAGCATTGCAAGAATTGCATGCCATGATTAACGATGCAAAATTTGGCGAAGCCAGCGCAAAAGTAGTGGTAGAGCAGTTTTTGAGTGGTATTGAAATGAGTGTGTTTGTGTTAACCGATGGAAAAAACACTTTGATTTTACCCACCGCAAAAGATTACAAACGAGTGGGTGACGGCGACACAGGCTTGAACACTGGCGGCATGGGAGCAATTTCGCCAGTACCATTTGCTACAAAAGAATTGATGCAAAAAGTGAAAACACAAATTATTGAACCCACCATTTTGGGTTTGCAAAAAGATGAAATTGTGTACAAAGGATTTATCTATTTTGGATTGATGATTGTAGGCGGAGAGCCGTTTACAATAGAATATAATTGCCGTATGGGCGACCCTGAAACCGAAGTTGTAATGCCTCGAATTGAAAATGATTTGGTAGAATTGATGATGGCTGTGGCGCTAAATAAAATTGAAGATTTTACTTTGATTGAAAACCAAAAAGCGGCTTGCACAGTTGTGTTGGCGGCGAAAGGCTATCCAACTGATGCTGAAATTGGTGAAGAAATTATTATACAAAAAGCTGAAGCAGACGAAATCATTTTTCATGCTGGAACAAAAATAAATGCGCAAAATAAAATGGTAACCGCTGGTGGCAGAGTGTTGATGATAACGGCTTTGGAAAAAGATTTGAACCTTGCCAGAAACAAAGCTATAACGCTTGCCAACAAAGGATTTTTCAAGCATCAGTTGTTTAGAAAAGATATTGGACAAGATGTTTGCGAATAGCTGTTTTGTCATTAACTTTGTTCTTTTATTTTTAATTTAATGCAGCGTTTTCAATTTGGTTTTTGTCTTTATGATAGTTGCATTATTTTACCTTAAACTAAAAAAATAAATTTTTACAATGAAAAAGATTTTACACTTACAATTTTTAATATTGGGGATGATGCTATTTTCATCGGCATCATTTGCGCAAGCACCTGTGGCTTCATTTACTTGCAGTGGTGCTAACTGTGGTACTTATCCAATTGCAACTTGTGTACCCACAGGAATTATTTTTCAAAATACTTCG
>CAIQHW010000250.1 GCA_903871715.1 uncultured bacterium | reverse complement strand
GGTATAATTCAATTGCAAATGATGGAAAAAGAATGAAACCATTTTTAGTTTCAAAAGTTACGGAGTACGGAAAAGTGGTTAAACAATTTAATCCAACAGTTGCCAATGAAAAAGTGGTGAGTGAAAAAACGGTAAAAAAATTGAGAGGCATTATGGAGGCTGTGGTGCTGAAAGGTACAGCCAAAGGCGTTCTTTTAAATTCAAATTATTCGGCAGCAGGAAAAACTGGTACGGCGCAAATTTTCCAGGCTGGAAGCGGTTTCAATAACAAAGGTGTTGGAAGTAAAAAGTTTTTGGCATCGTTTGTTGGCTACTTTCCGGCTGATAATCCGCAGTACAGTTGCATTGTAGTGATTTACAATCCTACAAAAGATAAGAGTGTGTATTACGGTTCGCAGGTGGCTTGTCCGGTGTTTAAAGAGTTGGCTGATAAAGTTTATGCCACTTCAACATTCATGCATGCGCCGATTGAGAAGAATGATTCGTTGCTGCATCCTGAAGACAGACCAGGTTTTATGGCTGGCGCAACAAAAGAAATTGAAAAGGTTTTAACTGAATTAAAATCATCACACTCAACCATGACAGAAGGAAATTGGTGCAGTGTAATTAAAGAAGGGAAAAATTATTCATCGGCTGAAAGACAGATACAACAAGGTGTTGTGCCTGATGTTACAGGATTTTCTTTGAAAGATGCGTTGTATGTTTTAGAAAATAAAGGATTGAAAGTGAAATTCAAAGGCAATGGAAAAGTGATAGAACAAAATCCAAATGCTGGGGAAGTTTTGGTAAAAGGAACAGAAATAAATTTGGAACTTTCTAATTAGAAAATGAGAAGATTAGAAAATGTGAAAATTGGAATACAATAGCACACGGATTGAAAGGATGAGAAAGATTTCCACGGATTTTAAAATCTGTTTTAATCATAAAAAATCAGTGTTAATCTGTGTGCTATCAAAAAAAAATATTCGTGCATTCGTGGCTAACAAAAAATAGAAATTGAAATTATTAAGCGACATACTATACAAAGTGAATCTGCTTGAAGTGCTTGGCAGAACTGATATTTTAGTGGCTTCCATTCAATTTGATTCACGAAAAATAGATAAGGATTCAACGTTCTTTGCCACAAGAGGTACAACAAATGATGGACATCAATTCATCAACGATGTGATTGCAAAAGGAGCAACAGCAATAGTTTGCGAAGAATTTCCTTCGGAATTGAAAGATGGAATTACTTACGTAAAAACTTCCAACGCATCAAAAGCATTAGGCATTGCTGCCACCAACTATTTTGATAATCCATCTGAAAAGCTACAATTGGTAGGTGTTACAGGCACCAATGGAAAAACCACAGTTGCAACATTATTGCATCAATTGTTTAGTGGCTTGGGTTATAAATGCGGTTTGCTTTCTACCGTTCAGAATAAAATTGGTGAGCAAATTATTCCAAGCACACATACAACACCTGATGCAGTGAGCTTGAACAAGTTGTTGCATGAAATGGTAGAAGCCGGATGTGATAAGGCTTTTATGGAAGTGAGTTCACATGCAATTCATCAGAACAGAATTGCAGGTTTGAATTTTGTAGGAGGAATTTTCACCAACATCACTCACGACCATCTGGATTATCACAAAACATTTGATGAGTACATAAGAGTGAAAAAATGTTTCTTCGATGATATGCCAAGCG
This sequence comes from uncultured bacterium, assembly GCA_903871715.1. Lineage (GTDB taxonomy): Bacteria > Bacteroidota > Bacteroidia > Chitinophagales > CAIODY01 > CAIODY01. The sequence goes on along the minus strand of CAIQHW010000250.1, from coordinate 2,593 downwards.
ATGGATTTGCATTGAGTAACATTGATGATAAGAGAGGAAATGTGATGCTGCAAAATTCAAAAGCTAGCAGAAAAACCTACAGTCTTCGTCAGATGGCTGATTTCAAAGGAACTGTTTTAGAAAATACTTTGGAAGGTTTGTTGATGCAAATGGATGGAACCGATGTGCATTTCAGAATGATTGGAAAATTCAATGCTTATAATTTGTTGGCTGTATATGCAGCTGCAAGATTGATGAATGAAAAGAAAGAAGAAGTTTTGCAAGTGTTAAGCAGTTTGAAAGGTGCAGAAGGAAGATTTGAAGTGATAAGAAATACAGAAAGAAAACTGACTGGAATAGTTGATTATGCTCATACACCTGATGCTTTGCAGAATGTGATTGAAACCATTAACAACATTCGTAACGGTGCAGGAAGATTGATAACAGTTGTGGGTTGCGGTGGCGACAGAGATAGAGCTAAACGACCAGTAATGGCTGAAATAGCTTGCAAAGGAAGTGAGTTGGTGATTTTGACAAGTGATAATCCTAGAAGCGAAGAGCCTGAAACAATTTTGAATGAAATGAAAACAGGAATTCCGTTTGCAAAAAACAGAAATACTTTTTCTGTTACAGATAGAAAAGAAGCGATAAAACTGGCTTGCAGTATGGCTTCGGCGGATGATGTGATTTTAGTAGCAGGCAAAGGACATGAAAAATATCAGGAAATAAAAGGAATTAAAAATCACTTTGACGATGTTGAAGTTGTGAGAGAATTTTTATAAAGAGTTAATCGAGAAAGGTTAATTGTTAATCGGAAAGACAAAAAACAATGAGTCAAGTAAAAACATTTGAAGATTTAGAATGCTGGAAGTCGGGAAGAGAAGTGAGATTGTATGTTTCAAAGTTGAGTAAAAAATTTCCGAAAGAAGAAACTTATGTTTTGAAGAACAATATGAAACGAGCTGCATATTCAATCACAAACAATATTGCAGAGGGCTACGGACGATTTCATTACAAGGAATATATTCAATATTGCAGAACAAGCAGAGGTTCATTGTATGAAGTGTTAGACCAATTGATAATTGCTTTTGATGAAGAATATATTTCTGAAAGCGACTTGAAACAAGGAAGAGAATTAATTGAGAAAACTTTGGCTTTGACAAACGGATTTATAAATTATTTAGAAAAACAAAAAGAAAAAAATTGAAGGACTTTGTATTCCTATTAACGATTAACCATTAACAATTAACGTGTTCTACTATCTATTCAATTACTTACACGACCATTTCAATCTTGCAGGTGCAGGGCTGTTTAAATACATCACCTTCAGAGCCGCATGGGCAGCGATTTTCTCGTTGGTGATTTCATTGTTGTTGGGTAAAAGAATTGTGAAATTTTTACAGAAAAAACAAATCGGCGAAACCATTCGTGATTTAGGATTAGCTGGCGAACAATCAAAAAAAGGAACGCCAACCATGGGCGGATTAATCATCTTGGCTGCAATTCTGATTCCGACAATTTTATTTGCAAGAGTGTTGAACGTGTACATTTTAATGTTGATTGCAACCACGATTTGGATGGGGACAATCGGATTTGTAGATGACTACATCAAAGTTTTCAAAAAAGATAAAAGAGGATTAGCTGGCAAGTTTAAAGTGATGGGACAAATTGGCTTGGGCTTGTTGGTGGGTTCATCATTGTTCTTCAACAAACATGTGATTATCAAAAAAGAAATTGTGAAAGATGGTGTGGTACAAACTGCTACAAATGCACAAGTTAGTTTTTTACAAGCCTTCAACAAAGACGTGGAAAGCAGCATGGATAGTGTGAAAGCGCCAGTTACAACCATTCCATTTTTAAAAACGCATGAGTTCAATTATGCCAAATTGATTTCGTGGTTGGGCGATGGTTATGAAAAATATTCGTGGATAATTTACATTCTGATTGTGGTGTTTATCATCACTGCGGTGAGCAATGGTGCAAACATTACAGATGGCATAGATGGGCTGGCAACGGGCACTTCGGCGATTATCGGTTTGACATTGGTGGTGTTTGCGTATGTGAGTGGCAATATAAATTTCGCTCGTTATCTCAACATCATGTACATACCGCATGTGGGCGAATTGGTGGTTTTTGGTGCAGCTTTCATTGGAGCATGTGTAGGGTTTTTGTGGTACAACACTTATCCAGCGCAGGTTTTCATGGGCGATACCGGAAGTTTGGCATTGGGCGGAATTATTGCAACAATGGCTTTGTGTGTGAGAAAAGAATTATTGATTCCGATTTTCTGTGGCATTTTTTTAATCGAAAATTTATCAGTGATGTTGCAAGTGGCTGTGTTTAAATATCGGAAGAAAAAATATGGATTGGAATATGCGCAGCAAAATCGATTGTTTAAAATGTCGCCGTTGCATCATCATTATCAAAAAACGGGCATGCACGAATCAAAAATTGTGATGCGATTTTTCATCATCGGAATTATGTTGGCGTTGTTTGCGATTGCAACTTTGAAGATTAGATGATGAGAAAATTAGAAGATTAGAAAATGTGAAATGCAATAGCACACGGATTGAAAAGGATGAGAAAGATTTTGACGGATTTTTAAAATCTGTTT
>CAIQHW010000249.1 GCA_903871715.1 uncultured bacterium | reverse complement strand
GTGTAAAGTAAATTATAAGACCTGTTACATCAACTAAAGTTGCAACAAAAGGGGCTGAAGAGACTGCGGGATCTAATCCCAAGCGTTTTAAAAAAAGTGGTAAAAGAGACCCCATTAAAGTTCCCCACATTACAACGCCTACTAAAGAAAAACCAACAGTGCATGCAATTAACATCCAATGAGGACCATAGCTACTAATAAAATAAGACCATAAACCTACTCGGGCAAATCCTATTAATCCTAAAATTAAGCCAATTACTAAACCTGTAGAAAATTCTTTTTTTACAATTTTCCACCAATCTCTAATGGTTATTTCGCCCAAGGCTAATGCTCGGATAATAAGCGTTGATGCTTGCGAGCCACTATTACCACCACTTGAAATAATTAAAGGAATAAATAATGCTAGAATTACGGCTTTTGCAATTTGATCCTCAAAAAAAGCCATTGCTGTAGCGGTTAATGTTTCGCCAAGAAAAAGAATAATCAACCACCCCACACGCTTACGAATCATTTGTAAAAAAGGCGTACTCATATATGGCTCTTCCAAAGCCTCCATAGCACCCATTTTCTGAACATCTTCTGTTTCTTCTTCTCTTCTTACATCAACAATATCATCAATTGTAATTCTACCCACTAACCTGCCTAATGCGTCTATAACAGGCAATACAACAAGATTGTATTTATCCATCAGATTAGCAATTTCTTCGGCAGGAGTATTTGTTTTTACTGAAATAATTTTGGAATCATATATTTCGGAAACTCTTGAACGAGTAGAGGATACAATCAATTTTTTTAAATGCAATAAACCAACTAGTTTTTCATCATCATCAACAACATAAATTGCATATATATTTTCTACTTTATCAGCTTGTTCACGAATTTCTCGAACACATTCAATAGCATTACTATTTACGTGCACACGAATTAACTCGGTAGCCATTAAACCACCGGCAGTATTTTCATCAAAATTTAACAAATCAACAATATCACTTGCCTGCTCACTATCTTCCATTTGAGCAAGAACTTCGTCCTGCACATTATCAGGTAATTCAGCTATTACATCGGCGGCATCATCCGAATCCATATTATCAATATGCTCGGCAATTTCTTTTGATGTAAGAGATGCTAAAAAGTTTTCACGAACATCATCATCCAATTCAACTAATACGTCAGCAGCAATCTGATCATCTAGTTGCGAGTATACGTATTTAGATTCTTCAATTTGAAGTTCATTAAAAATTTCGGCAATATCAGGAGGATATAAATCCTTGAAATGTTCATTAACAAATGCTCCATTTTTAGCAAGGATTGCTTGGCGGAGTTTTACTAAAAATTCGTTTGTTAGTTCAAATCTCATTATGTCTAAATCTGAATTGTAGTTCAGCAATAATTTTAAAATACTTAAATAAATTCTTAAACCAAATTACAAGTTAATTTTAATGTGTGCAAAGGTAATATTTATAGTTAGTTGAGGATATTTTTAATGTTAATTTATCTCAACCATATTCGTTAGAGCCACAAAGTCATCTACCGATAACTCCTCGGCACGTTGAGTAAGGTATTTGTGATCTAAAAATTCAGGTTTAAGCTTAAATGCTCTTATAGAATTTCGTAACGTTTTTCTTCGTTGATTAAACCCAGCTTTTACAACTTGTTTAAATAATTTTTCATTACAATCCAACTGCTGCACATTATTTCGTGTTAAACGTATTACAGCCGATTTTACCCTTGGTG
>CAIQHW010000248.1 GCA_903871715.1 uncultured bacterium | reverse complement strand
CAACATTAGGAGAGAGCGTAAAAAATAAAAACATTGATTAAATAACCTCAATTTTGAAAAACGCCAAAACTCCTCAAGAGCAAATTACTGAAATAATAGAGCCTTATAAAAATAATGTGCCTATAGTTACGTTAGCTGGATTGGGGCAGATGACTTTATTCTCGGTCATTTTAGGATTTTTTTGGGCAGCAATGGTGGCACTAATTGTTAGAAAAAAACAACCAACGATTTAAAAATGAATTCAAACGAACATGTTCAAATATCAGTAGTAGTACCGCTTTTCAACGAATCGGAATCGTTGCCCGAATTGTTTGAATGGATTGACAAAGTGATGAAAACAAATCAATTTACTTACGAAGTAATTGCCGTAGATGATGGCAGCACTGATGATTCGTGGGCGGTGATTGAAAAGTTTTCGGCAAAAAATAATTGCATCAAAGGCATAAAATTTCAGCGCAATTATGGCAAATCACCAGCCTTGAATGAAGCGTTTAAAATGGTGAAAGGTGATGTGATTATCACGATGGATGCTGATTTGCAGGATTCGCCTGATGAAATTCCGAGTTTGTATAAAATGATTACAGAAGATAAATTTGATTTAGTAAGTGGCTGGAAACAAAAACGATTCGACAACACTTTTACCAAAAATATTCCTTCCAAATTCTTCAATTCAATGACCCGAAAAATGAGTGGTATAAAATTGAATGATTTTAATTGCGGCTTAAAAGCTTACAAAAAACAAGTGGTAAAATCCATCGAAATTTATGGCGAAATGCACCGTTACATCCCTGTTTTAGCCAAGTGGGCAGGCTTTAGAAAGATTGGCGAAAAAGTGGTGCAGCATCGAGCAAGAAAATATGGTGTAACAAAATTTGGTTGGGACAGATTTGTAAATGGATTTTTAGATTTGCTTAACATCATGTTTATTGGCAAGTTTGGCAAACGTCCGATGCACTTGTTTGGCTTGCTGGGCGTGATTGCTTTCTTTTTTGGATTTGCCATTTCAATTTATTTGGGCTTCGCCAAATTCGCTTTCAATCAATATTCTATGACCGAACGGCCAATTTTTTACATCGCTTTGGTGATGATGGTAATTGGTACACAATTGTTTTTAGCTGGTTTTGTTGGCGAATTAGTAACTCGAAATTCGAGCGAACGAAATCATTATTTGGTGGAGAAAAAAATTGTTTAAAATTTTGCCACAAAGACACTTAAGACACAAAAATTAACTTAGTGCCTTAGTGGCATTTTCAATGAAGAAAAAAATAATCATACTTGGCTCTGCACATCCGCTACGTGGCGGATTGGTAGCTTTTAATGAACGAATTGCCAAACAATTTCAAGATGAAAATAACGAAGTAATTATCTACACTTTTTCATTGCAGTATCCTTCGTTTTTATTTCCAGGCACATCGCAATATACCGATGAACCTGCGCCAAAAAATTTAAACATCAAGGTAAAAATCAACTCTATCAATCCATTCAATTGGATAAAAGTTGGTTTAGAAATCTGCCAACAAAAACCTGATTTATTGATGATTAAATTCTGGCTGCCCTTTATGGGGCCTTGCTTTGGTACGATTGCAAGAATAGCTAAGTGGAATAAAAAAACAAAAGTAGTTTCGATTTTAGATAACGTAATTCCACACGAGCATCGCATTGGCGACAAACAATTTACCAATTATTTTTTAAAACCTGCAGATGGATTTATTGCGATGAGTGCTTCGGTAAAAAATGATTTACACAAATTTTTGCCCGATGCAAAATGCGATTTTATTCCGCATCCTATTTACGATAATTTTGGCGAAATTATTTCAAAACATACTGCCAGAGCCATTTTGAAGATAGATGAAAATGAAAAAGTGATTTTATTTTTTGGTTTTATCAGAAAATATAAAGGGCTTGATTTTATTTTGGAAGCGATGGATTTGATGAAAAAAAAATCTGCGAAAATAAAATTGTTAGTGGCTGGCGAATTTTATGAAGACCGAAAATTTTATGATGATTTAATTGAAAAATTAAACCTCAAAAATGATTTGTATTTGCACACCGATTTTATTCCGAATGAAGAAGTGAAAAATTATTTCTGTGCCGCCGATTGTGTGGTGCAACCTTATAGAACCGCCACCCAAAGCGGCATTTCGCAAATGGCATATCATTTTAACAAGCCAATGATTGTTACTAATGTTGGCGGATTACCCGAAATTGTGCCTAACGGAAAAGTGGGTTATGTGGTGGAACAAACGCCACAAGCGATTGCTGATGCGGTGTTGAATTTTTATGACGAACAAAAAGAAAATGAGTTTGTTGAAAATGTAAAAATTGAAAAGCAAAAGTATGGCTGGGATAAAATGACCAATGCAATTTTAAACATGATTTAATGAAGCACCGAAAAAAAGAGCCAATCATTTTTTACATTTGCACAACATGGAAATATCAGTTGTAATCCCCGTTTTTAATGAAGAGTTGATGGTTGACCAATTGTTGATAGAAACAGTTTCTGCCATTGAAAAATTTACCCACTACTACGAAATTATATTGGTAGATGATGGCAGCAAAGATGCAACTGTTTCAAAAATTTTAAGTTTTAGGAAGCAAAATGAGAAAGTTAAACTGTTGATGTTGAGCAGAAATTTTGGACATCAATCTGCCTACACCGCAGGTTTAGCGCATGCCAAAGGAAATTTTATTGCCATGATGGATGGCGATTTGCAAGACCCACCAAGTGTGATTGAAGCCATGTATAATAAATGCAAGCTCGAAGATTTTGATATAGTGTATGGCAAAAGAACCGAGCGACATGAAACTTTTAAAAAGAAAATGTCGATTAAACTATTTCATTTTGTATTCAACAAATTGAGCAATATCAATGCCCCCAGCAATGTGGGCAATTTTTCGGTGATGAATAAGATAGCTTTAGAAGCGTTATTGGCTCAAACCGAAAAAACTAGATACCTGCCAGGCTTGCGTTTCTTTATTGGCTTCCAGCAAGGCTTTGTAGATTACGAACGCCCAGATAGACAGGCGGGCGAAGCTAAAATGACTTTTAAAAAACTATTCTCTTTGGCATTTAATGCTATCTTTTCTTTTTCCGATTTCCCAATAAAAGTTTGCTTATACACTGGGCTTTTAGGCGTTATTTCTTTTTTGATTGTTTTTGGAATTTCGATGGTTCATAAAATGATAGGCATTGCATCACCAGGCTGGATGAGCACTTTGAGTAGTATTTATTTTTTTGGAAGCGTTCAATTAATATTTACTGGCATCATTGGCGAATATGTTTATCGCATTTATATTGAAACTCAAAATCGTTCAATTTTCATCGTTAAAAAATATTTTGAATAATGATGAATCGCTTATCAATGGAGTATCTCAAAAAACATCAATGGCTTTTGGTCATCCTATTTTTGGGTTTAATTTTAAGAGTCGTTTATGTGATTTTCTTTTCCCAAATTTTTGCAAAGTTTTATTTAGGTCAACCCACCATTTTTTATTCAGGAAGCGATTTTGGTGGCTCACTTACCTCTTTTAAAAACTTGATAGAGCATGGCACTTATTCGGTAAATTTACACAACGAGTTGGGCTACTATAATAGAATGCCAGGCTACTCTTTTTTCATTGGCATTTTCTATTTAATTTTTGGTGATAAAACAGCTACATACCTGCATTTTATCAGTAGTGCGCAAATTTTTATAGACCTTATTTCAATTGCTTTGATTTATAAAATTGGCGAGCGATTACAAAATAAATTGGCGGGATTAATCATCGCATTTTTGTATGCTACACATCCTATCGTGATGCTGTGGTGTCCTGT
>CAIQHW010000247.1 GCA_903871715.1 uncultured bacterium | reverse complement strand
TCCACATCCGCATCTGTCATTATTATCAGTTTGTGATACCGTGCTTTGGAAATATCAAAATTTTCAGACCCAACGCCCGCACCTATGGCTGTAATGATAGTTCTGATTTCTTCATTTACAAGCACCTTGTCTATACGGGCTTTTTCTACATTTAAAATTTTACCCTTTAAAGGCAATATCGCCTGTGTTCTTCTGTCACGACCTTGCTTGGCTGAGCCACCGGCGGAATCGCCTTCCACTAAAAAGAGCTCAGTTAAAGTGGGATCGTCTTCTGAACAGTCAGCAAGTTTTCCTGGCAGACCTCCGGAATCAAGCGCGCTTTTGCGTCTGGCTAAATCTCTGGCTTTTTTTGCCGCCTCTCGAGCTTCTGCCGCACTGAGAGCTTTTTGAAGAATCTTCCTCGCTTCTGAAGGTTCTTCTTCAAAATATGCCACAAGTCTTTCATAGAGTATGGAGTTTACAATTCCTTCCACATCCGAGTTGCCGAGTTTTGCTTTGGTCTGGCCCTCAAACTGTGGGTCAGGCACTTTTACACTTACTATAGCAGCTATGCCTTCTCTGACATCGTCGCCCTGTATGACTACTTTTTCATTTTTTATAAGATTATTTTTTCTCGCATAAAAAGAACAGGCCTTTGTGAGCGCTGTTTTAAAACCGGAGAGATGTGTCCCACCTTCAGGGGTTTTAATGTTGTTTACAAAAGTAAGCACATTTTGGCCCGTTTTCCAAATAATGTTAACAACTTTTTTAAAAATCAATTAACATGAGTACAAAAAATTAGGCATTACATTTGGCAGAATAATTACAAAAATAAAATGAACAACTTTAAATTTTCTGTCTTTGTTTACGTGTTTTTTGCTTCAATTTTTGCACATTTATCTGGGTTTGGGCAGGATAGTCAATGTCCAACTCCAAAGATTCAAAGAGAAATTGAAATTGCCAGAAAAATTTATGAAACCAATGGCTACAAACAAATTTCTAGTAGTGCAAAAAACTTTTTCTCAGCCAATGAAGACCGTGAATTTGTAACGTTGCAGGCAAATAAAAGCTACATTTTTGTTTTTAAAACAGAAAAATTAATAGATCAAACTAGCCTTTCATTGCTTAATTCATATAATAATGTCGTTCAAAGTGTTTTTGCTGAAACAGGTGCAGAGCGCAATTCGATTGTAATGGATTATAAACCAAATTTTAGTGGTGAATATACAATGGTTTTAAAAACAGTGGATTATACAGGACGCTCTGTATGTGGCTCTTGGCTAGTTTTAGAAAAGTAAATCAATTTACTTTTTCAAAAACTTTGAAGCAATAATTCCATTTATTTTTTTCATGGGCTTCATGTTTATTATCTGAAATTAGTTTCCAATTTTTCATCTCCATTTTTGGAAAAAATGCATCAGCATTTTCAATTTCACAATCAATTTCGGTGAGGTAAATTTTATTGCAAAATGAAATGGATTGTTGATAAATATTTGCTCCGCCAATAATAAAACATTCTTGTTCATTCAATTCCATAGCAGCTTTCAAAGCTTCATTAATGGAATGCGTTAACACTATTCCGTCTACTTTCCAATCTGGATTTTGTTGCGAACTAATCACAATATTTGTTCTGTTCGGCAATGCCTTTCCAATTGAACGAAAAGTATTGCTACCCATAACAATGGTGTGATTGGTGGTGAGTTGTTTGAAATGTTTTAAATCGGCAGGCAAATGCCATGGCAACTGATTATTTTTTCCAATCGCAAAATTTTTAGAAACTGCAACGATGATTGAAATGTCCATTTATACAGCAATTGGGGCTTTGATTGCAGGATGAGGATTGTAATTTTCAATTGCAAAATCTTCGTACGTAAATGCAAAAATATCTTTCACATTTTTATTCATCACTAAATTGGGTAGAGCCCGAACATCCCTTTCTAGCTGCGTTTGTGCTTGCTCTAAATGATTCAAATATAAATGCGCATCACCCAGAGTGTGTACAAATTCGCCAGCTTGCAAATCGCAAACTTGCGCAATCATGCAAGTAAGCAAGGCGTAGGATGCAATGTTGAAAGGCACTCCCAAAAAAACATCGGCACTGCGTTGATATAATTGGCAACTTAATTTTTTATCAGCCACATAAAATTGAAACAAACAATGGCATGGTGGCAAAGCCATTTTATCCACATCTGCTACATTCCATGCACTCACAATTAATCGTCGCGAATCGGGCTTGGTTTTTATTTGCTGAATTAAGTTGGTAATTTGGTCAATCGTGCTACCATCGGGGCATTGCCAGCTTCGCCATTGCTTGCCATACACTGGTCCAAGATTGCCATTTTCATCTGCCCATTCATCCCAAATTGACACCCCATTTTCTTTTAAATATTGAATGTTGGAATCGCCTTTTAAAAACCAAAGTAATTCGTGAATAATACTTTTGGTGTGCAATTTTTTTGTGGTGAGCAATGGAAATCCTTGGCTCAAATCAAATCGCATTTGATACCCAAACAAACTCTTTGTGCCTGTTCCGGTTCGATCGGTTTTAGTTACGCCGTTATCTAAAATGTGTTGCAGTAAATCGTGATAAACTTTCATGCTAAATTATTTTCCAATAAAATTTGCTTTGCGTTTTTCAACAAAAGCAGTTGTTCCTTCTTTAAAATCAGATGACTCAAAACATTGTGCAAACGAAGCAATTTCGTATTGAAATGCGCCATGCTGCGGCTCAAAATGCGCATTCACACATTCAATCACTTTGGTAATTGCAACTGGTCCTTTTGTAAAAATTTTGTTTAAAATTTCTTGGCATTTTGCTATCAAATTTTCTTGCGCCACCACATGATTTACCAAACCAAAAGGGTGCGCTTCGGCAGCCGAAATCATGTCGGTTGTCATCATCAATTCCAACGCTTTTCCTTTGCCAATGTATTGAATGAAACGCTGTGTACCGCCGTATCCTGGGATGATACCTAAGTTTACTTCGGGCTGCCCAAATTTTGCATTTTCGCTTGCAATTCGCAAATGACAACTCATGGCTAATTCGCAACCGCCACCCAACGCAAACCCATTAACGGCAGCTATTACAGGCTTGCCGCAATTTTCAATCATGTTGAAAACCGCATGACCATTGGTTGCCATCAACTTTGCTTGTTGGGTAGAATAGTTTGCAAACTCTGAAATATCGGCACCAGCCACAAAAGCTTTTGTGCCGCTGCCCGTAATTATTACACCTTTTATTTCGGCGTTGTCGTACACTTGTTGCATTGCCGACCGCAAATCGCTGATAACAGTGGCATTCAGCGCATTCATTTTATCGGGGCGATTAATCGTAATCGTTAAAATGTTGTTTTCTATTTGTGTTAAAATGGTTTCAGCCATAAAAATTTTTGGTTTAAAATTCAAAGATAAGATTTGAAATGAAATCGGATTTTTTGTTTTTAAAAATGAAAATTAATGCAACTGCTCTATCAAATTGACGGCTTCCACAGCGGTTTTCACGTCATGCACTCGAAGAATGCTTGCGCCTTTCATTAATGCGATGGTGTTTAAAACTGAAGTGCCATTTAATGATTCTTCGGATGTGGTTTGCAAAGTTTTCCAAATCATTGATTTTCGTGAAAGCCCTACCAATAAAGGTTTTTGAAGCACTTTTAAACTTTCTAATTCATGTAGCAAATGAAAATTTTGAGCCGTGGTTTTTGCGAAACCAAATCCTGGGTCAATAATAATATCATGCACTCCCAAATTTTTCAGGGCATCTATTTTTTCCAAAAAATATTTCAACAAATCATGTGTGATGTTTTCATAAACGCTTTGCTGTTGCCTATTTTGAGGTGTGCCTTTGTTGTGCATCAAAATGTATGGCACTTGCAAATCCGCCACAGTAACCCACATCGCCTCATCCATTGCGCCACCCGAAATATCGTTTATCATTGCTGCGCCAGCCAAAACCGCTTCACGAGCCACTTTTGCATAAAATGTATCAATAGAAACAAATGCTTCGGGAAATGTTTTACAAATGATTTCAACCGAATTGATTACTCGTTTTAATTCTTCTTCTTCGCTAATTAATTCGGCATTTGGTCGGGTCGATTGCCCGCCAACATCAATAATAGTAGCACCTTCAAGCAACATGTGTTCTACCATTTTCAATAATTCCTTTTCATTTTGGCAGCGGCTTTGTACATAAAATGAATCTGGCGTAATGTTCACAATACCCATCACCACAGGCTTTTCGATACATAACAATCGCCCACGGCAATTAAAAGTTTTTGAAGAAATAGTTAATGAAGATTCGTTCATAATTAATTTGATAAATCAATGTTTATCTTTGGCAAAATTAGAAAATAGCGGCTTCAAAATTTTTACAAAAAATAAAACCACTAAAAACTTTTTCAGAAAATAAGGGATGGAAAAAACTTTAGCACAATATAATTCAGCCATTGCAGCATGCTCAAAAATATTTTTGTTGAAAACAAAAGATTATGGCAC
>CAIQHW010000246.1 GCA_903871715.1 uncultured bacterium | reverse complement strand
ACTTACGCCTGCATGAATAAAAGCTTCATGAATTGATTTGTAAGCATCTTGCAACTCAACATATTTCCCAACCAACCCAATTGTTACTTCTTCTTTTGGGTTTTTTAATTTATTCAAAAAGCCTGTCCATTTTTTTAAATCAGGCTCTACTTCGCTTGATAATCCTAATTTATCCAACACAGTTTTATCCAATTGCTCTCTCAACATTTCCATCGGCACTGAATAAATAGAATCAGCATCACGGGCTTCAATTACACTGTTTACGGTAACATTGCAGAACAATGCCAACTTGCGACGAATGTCCATATTCAATGGATGTTCAGTTCTACAAACTAAAATGTCTGGTTGAATTCCAACTTCCAACAAATCTTTTACAGAATGTTGCGTAGGTTTTGTTTTCAACTCTTTTGCAGCACTTAAATAGGGAATCAAAGTGAGATGAATCACCAAAGCATTTTGATTTCCTTTTTCCCACTTCAATTGACGGATGGATTCAATAAACGGCAGCGACTCAATATCACCAACGGTTCCACCAATTTCAGTGATGATAATATCGTATTCGCCAGTAACACTTAAAGCAGTGATTCGGCGCTTGATTTCATTAGTGATGTGAGGAATTACTTGTACCGTTTTTCCTAAAAAAACACCTTCACGTTCATGATTAATAACGGTTTGGTAAATTTTTCCAGTGGTAACATTGTTAGCCTGCGATGTAGGAATATTTAAGAAACGTTCGTAATGACCTAAGTCCAAATCAGTCTCAGCACCATCATCTGTTACATAACATTCGCCATGCTCATAAGGATTTAACGTGCCTGGGTCAACATTAATGTAAGGGTCGAATTTTTGGATAGTAACTCGATAACCTCGAGCCTGTAAGAGTTTGGCAAGAGATGCCGCAACAATTCCTTTACCTAATGAGGATGAAACACCGCCTGTAACAAAAATATACTTCGTCATAACGGGATGTAAAATTAGAGGGTTTTAACGAGCTTTTTTGGTTTGTGTAAAACTTTATTTAAAAAACTTTTGCACGATGTGTTGAAAACAAAAAGTCGCTTATTCATTATCATTTCAGTAAAAACACTGAAACAATTACTGTTTTTTGTGTAGAAAATTTTGGAGCTAATGCAACACTTTTGCATCGAAAGTTGTCTATAGGAAAATAAGTTTTAAATTTTTCGATTTTTTCATTTACTGAAAAAAGATTTGCTGAAATCATTTTTTCGGTTTAATTTTAGGGTCGAAAATAAGAACACCTTAATACAACCTTTTTTAACTGAAAACCACAACAGTATGAAAAAAATTCTACTCGTTCCATGCTTACTCTTAATGCATTTTTTTGCAAATGCGCAAGACATTCATTTTTCTCAATTCTATTCATCTCCACTTACTTTAAATCCTGCATCAACTGGTTTAATATCATCCAAGTTTCGCATTGCCGCTAATTATCGCGATCAATGGGCAAGTGTATCTGCGCCATATAGAACCTTTAGTGGTTCATTTGATTTGCCATTTTTATATAAGCAATTACACAAAAATTATTTTGGCGCTGGTATCATTTTACTTTCTGATAAATCAGGAACTGGTGAATTATCCAATCAAAGCATTTATTTATCGTTGGCTTATCATCAAAAAATTGGCAGAGGAAAAAATCCAAAACATTATTTATCAATTGGTTCGCAAGCTGGTTATGTTCAAAAAAGTGTCAACATTAATAAATTGGTTTTTGCTAATCAATATGACCCATCAACAAAATGGTTTAGTAATGTAAGTCGAGAAACCTTTCAGGCTGCTTCTACATTTGGTTATGCTGATTTTAATGCAGGTATGATGTGGTCAAGTTATTTAAGCGAAATGTTCAGTGTTTATGCTGGTGCAACAGTTCATCATTTAACTAAACCAAGTGAATCATTTTTAGTTTTTAACTCTAAAAATGTATTGAATGATTTGTATACTTTTCATATCGGAACAAAAATTGGCATCAATGATTATGTTTACCTATCACCTACTTTAATATATTTAGCACAAACACAATCGCAAGAATTTACAGTTGGTTCTTCAATTGGTTTTCAATTAAACGAAGATCGAAAAGCTCCAACTGCGTTTTATTTTGGAGCATACTATCGTTTAGGTGATGCCGCTGTTGCTTTAATTGGTTTTGAAACTAACTTGACTCGAGTAGGATTTAGTTACGATTTTAATGTATCTTCACTTCGTGTTGCATCCAGTTACCGCGGTGGTTTCGAGCTTTCTTTGGTGTATGAAGGTAATCCAAAAACTTCGCCACGAAAAGTAATTTACTGCCCTCGTTTTTAATTCTCTTTTCCAATTTTTTGTCGTCCTATCAAAGAAGTTACACTTAAAAATTCCTAAGTGTTGCATTGTTTGCATTTTTATACTCCTCATTTGATAGGCTGTTGCTAAATAGTACTTTCTCTGCAAAAGTTTCATTTTAAATTAGTTTTTGAAACAAATATTTTTAAGAGTTGGTTTTAAAATAATTTTATTTCCCAAAAATGTTTTTATCTTTGCAGCCCAAAAAAAATATTTTTTAACAAAAGGAGGAACCAAAAATTGACAGAAACAAAAAACAACATTAACACAACAACAGCCCACGACGATTTTAATTGGAATGTGGACAAACGTAACGCCAACAGTTACACTTCAGGGCAATCTGAAGACATGGCTACCATGTACGACAGTACATTTAAGGCCATTAACAACAACGAAATTGTAACCGGTACAATCGTTGGTATTTCAAAAACAGATGTAGTAGTAAACATCGGTTTCAAATCGGATGGCTTGGTGCCATTAAATGAATTTCGCGACATGCCATCAATCAAAATTGGCGACGAAATTGAAGTGTTTGTTTTGAACAAAGAAGATAAATTGGGTCAATTATCTCTTTCTCGAAAAAATGCAAAATTGGCTAAAGCATGGGAGCAAATTGTAAGCGCACATGCAACAGGCATCATTGTTACAGGTCATATCATCAGCAAAACCAAAGGTGGTTTAATTGTAGATGTGTTTGGTTTAGAAACATTCTTGCCAGGTTCGCAAATTGATGTAAAACCAGTAACTGACTATGATGGTTACGTTGGCAAATCGATGGAGTTTAAAGTGGTGAAAATTAACGAGCAAATTAAAAATGCCGTTATCTCTCACAAAGCTTTAATTGAAAGTGATATCGAAAGCCAACGTGCTGTAATTATTGGGCACATGGAAATTGGTCAAGTGTTGGAAGGAACAGTTAAAAACATTACCGATTTCGGTGCGTTCATTGATTTGGGCGGCATTGATGGTTTGTTATACATCACCGATATTTCGTGGGGTCGAATTTCGCACCCAAGCGAAGTGTTGGAAATGAATCAGAAATTAAATGTGGTTGTTTTAGGATTTACTGATGAGAAAAAACGAATCAGTTTAGGTTTGAAACAATTAACACCACACCCTTGGGAAGTATTGCCAGAAGGACTTGTAGAAGGTGGCACTATCAAAGGGAAAGTAGTAAATATTGAAGAATACGGCGCATTTTTAGAAATCAAACCTGGTGTAGAAGGTTTATTGCATGTATCAGAATTAAGTTGGAGCAACCAACCTGTAAATGCAAAAGAATTCTTCAAATTAGGCGATGAATACGAAGCTAAAATTGTGGCTTTGG
The DNA here is from genome assembly GCA_903871715.1 of uncultured bacterium. GTDB lineage: Bacteria > Bacteroidota > Bacteroidia > Chitinophagales > CAIODY01 > CAIODY01. The sequence goes on along the minus strand of CAIQHW010000246.1, from coordinate 741 downwards.
ATAAAGAACAACGAAAAATGTCGTTGAGCTTAAAACAGTTAACAGCCGACCCTTGGGCAACTATTGGCGATAAATATCCAGTTGGTAGCAAACATGAAGGAACTGTGAAGAACATTACCAATTATGGCATCTTCGTTGAGTTTGAAGCTGGCATTGGTGGTATGGTTCATATCAGTGATTTAAGCTGGACTAAGCGTTATCAACATGCTAATGAATTTGCAAAAGTGGGTAGCAAAATGGATGTGCAAATTTTGAATTTGGATATCGAAAATCGCAAAATGTCATTAGGTCATAAACAATTAGAAGAAGACCCTTGGGATACTTTTGAAACTATATTCCCAATCGGTTCGGTTCATTCTGGAACGATTGTTAGAAAAGATGACAAAGGTGCTACAGTTCAATTGCAATATGGTTTAGAAGGATATTGCCCAGTTAAGCATTTGAAAAAAGAAAACGGAAAAAATGCTGAATTGGATGAAACTTTAGACTTCAAAATTTTAGAGTTTGAAAAAGGCGAAAAACGAATTTTGCTTTCTCACTCTAAAATTGTAATGGACGCTATTGCTAATGAAAAAGCAGCAGCCAGTGGCGAAAAAGTAGCAGAAGAAAAAAGAACTAAAGAAACAGTAAAAAACATCAATGAGAAAGCAAAAAAATCAACGATGGGCGATATTGAAGCTTTAAGTAAGTTGAAAGAATCAATGGATAAAAACGAAAGCAAATATGTTTTTGTTTTATCTT
>CAIQHW010000245.1 GCA_903871715.1 uncultured bacterium | reverse complement strand
TGTTTCGGGCTTATCGTCTTTAACATGGTTTCCAACTGGATATACCACCAATACCATTACAGTTTCGCCATTAGTTACCACTAATTATCATGTTATTGGCACAGGTACAAATGGTTGTAGCGGGCAAGATAGTTTTAAAATTTATGTAGATACAACAGCTAAAATTAGCATTGTGCCTGTATCGCCAGCCATTTGCAAAAACTCGAATGTGCAATTAAATGCTACTACAGGTTTCACTTATAGTTGGTCGCCAGCCACAGGTCTAAGTTCTACAACTATTCATAACCCAATGGCATCACCAACAGTTTCTACTACTTATCATTTAACTGCTACCAATACTGTAGGTTGTATAGCAAACGATTCAGTTCACATCACTGTTTATGCATTGCCTACAGTTACTGCCACAGCGAATTATACAACAGTTTGCGCTGGCGATTCGGTGCATTTAACTACCACTGGACTAACTAATTTTACTTGGACACCGGGTGCTTATACTACCTCCACTGTACTTGTTTTTCCTGCTGCCACCACTACTTATACGGTGAGTGGTACAGATGCGCATAATTGCACTGGGCAAGCATCTGTCACGGTTACTATCAACACTTCACCTACTTTAAATTTATTGCCTGCTGCACCCACCATTTGTGCGAATAGCAGTTTAAATATTACTGCATCGGGCGCTACATCTTATCATTGGTCGCCAGCCACAGGCTTGAGTGCCACCACAGGTGCAACCGTTTCGGCATCACCAACCATCACCACCACTTATTCGGTAAAAGCCACCACCACTGGTATCACTTGCACCACTACAAAACAGGTGGTGGTAACTGTGAATCCATTGCCAGTTGTGAATGTTACGGCTACACCGCCAACAATTTGCAATGGCGGTTCAACACAATTAGCAGTAACTAATTTAACCAACTTTACTTGGACGCCAAGCGGGCAAACGATTACACCGGTTACTGTTTCGCCAGTTACACCAACAACATATTCTGTTTCAGGCACTGATGTCAATGGATGCAGCGGCAGTGGTACAGTTGCGGTAAATGTGCAAGTAGCACCACCTATTAATATTTCGTCTTACGATTCAAGCGTTTGCGCTGGCAGTTCAATCATCTTAACGGCAAACGGCGGTGCAAGCGGCTACACATGGCAACCGGGAAACTTAAGCGGTGTAAGCGTTTCTGTAACTCCGGCCATTGGCACAACTTACACAGCCACAGGAATATTTTATGGTTCGTGCCAAGTTACTGCATCTTTATTCGTCAATGTTTTTTCGAGAAGCAACGCCCTATTTATAGCATCACCATTATTAGGTTGTGCGCCATTGAATGTAAAACTCACCAATCAAAGTAGCAATGCAAGTGCTTATCACTGGCTATTTTCAGATGGCGGTTCAAGTTTTTTGTCTTTCCCAAATCATACGTTTAATGCTGGCACATGGGATGTAACTTTAATTGCTAACAATGCCAATAATTGCCCTGATACTTTAACCATTCCGCATTACATCACCGTAAATCCCAAGCCCACAGCCAATTTCAATACTACACCAATTTTTAATACGCCTATCGAAGTAAGTAACGCTACAATTCAATTCAACAATTTAACCAACGGCAATAACAATACTTATGCTTGGAATTTTGGAGATAACACTTCATCTATTCTTACCAATCCATTACACACTTATTCCACACCTGGCAATTATTATATCACCTTAGTAGCAACAAATTCTTTTGGATGCCCAGATACTACTGTATATGGTGTAATAGAAGTTATTGCACCATTGCATATTTCAATGCCGAGTGCATTCACACCAAATGGTGATGAACACAATGATAAATTCAACATGATTTTTCAACCCTTGATGCAGTCGATGGATTTACAAATTTACAATCGTTGGGGACAATTAATTTATGAAACTACCGATATCAAAAGCGGCTGGGACGGTACTTTCAATGGCGAACCACAACCCATTGGTGTTTACACTTACATCGTTTCTGCTACATTTAATGATGGACGAACAGCCACTAAACAAGGCAATGTAACCTTGCTTCGATAATGTTTTTCAGTAAATCAACGTAAGCATTTACGCTACTTTGGGGATAATTTCAACAAAAGAATTATTGTTGATTTGCAACTGAATAACCACCAACAGTTTGCAATGAAAAAAAACAAAGTAGCATTTATTTCCATCACTTTAATTGGTGTATTGTCTTTTTGTACTGCTCCTATTTTTGCACAATTATCTTATCAATTTAGCTCGCAAAGAGCTGTTTATGTGCCACTAACCAGCGATGCAAGCCTTATTCAATACAAACAAGATGACCAATTAAGCGATGAAATCGCTTTGCCATTTTCATTTTATTTTGATGGCATTGCGTATAAAAATTTCAAAGTTAGCAGCAATGGATGGTTGTCGTTAGGCGCTTTTAGCACCTCCAATGCTAATTCTAATAATTTAGCCATTAGTTCTACAAGCATTGCTCCGCCTATCATTGCACCTTATTGGGATGATTTAATTTCTGATTCTATCAAAATTCAAACTTTAGGAAAAGAACCTTTTCGCCAATTTATTGTAGAATGGAAAAATGTACATTGCAGCCACCACGAACAGTTTGACCTATCATTTCAAGTTATTTTTTACGAAACAAAAAATATAATTGACTTTGTTTACAACAACATTTCTGGAAAAATAAATAAAGAAAGTGGCGGTGCATCTATCGGCATCCGTGGTACATCTGGCGAAAAAGATTTTTTATCGATTGATAATTTGCAAAATGAATTTGTAGCTAATTATGGTAAACAAAATCAACATATTACTTCCTTACCAGCAAATAATCAGGTGTTGCATTGGCAACCTTTAAACATAGATGCAGCAATCACTTCAGCCAATAGCATTAGCGCTTGGTGGAAAGCCGATGAAAAAGATGTGCAGCTTTTTAATGGCAAAGTTGCAGCTTGGAAACAGTGCATCAATTATTTAAAATGGGAACAAAGCAATGCTAATTATCAACCAAATTATGTAGCTGCTGGAAACGATGCGAAAGAAAATAATTTGCATCCTTATATTCATTTTTCAACTGCGCAAAATAATTGGAGTGTGTTGATGAATAAAAAACTGGTTGAAAAATTGGATAATTTTTATGCCGTGATAAATGGTCAAATCCTTAATGGTAAAGTGTTTGACGATAATCAATATTTTGCTGCCGTAAAATCGGTAAGCAATGTTTTTAAAAAAAATGTAGAACTAAAATTTGGTGATGAGTTGTTAAGCAGCGATAAAAACATTTCAGAAATTATGATGTTCAATCGCACATTAACTGCTGACGAAACCAATAAAATTGAAACTTATTTAGCATTAAAATATGGCATCAATCGCACCAATAATTTGGATTATTTTTCATCTGCTGGCGATAAAATTTGGAACAATAATTTGAGCAAAAATTTCAGCCACGATATTGTGGGCATTGGTAGAGATGATGCTTCATCATTCCTGCAAACCAACGCTACAAGCCACAATGAGCAAGATGCTTTAAGTATCACTGCATCAATTTGCAACAACAATTCTTATTTATTGTGGGCAAATAATGGTGGTAGTTTTTACATTGCTGGCAATTTTGCCGAGCATCAAAATTTGCCACAAGAAATTGCTTCAAAAATTTCGTGCAACTACAAATTAGTTGCTACCAATTTCAATCAAAAAGTGAATCTGATTTTTGATAAAAAATTAATCAACGGTTGTACGGATTTTTCTCAAGTGCGATTAATAGTGGATAAAATTGGCGATTTTAAAAACTCAACTGTATCAGAAATTAAGCCAACAGAAATAGACAATAAGTTGGTCTTTGAAAATATGACTTTAAACAATTTGGCAGAAACCTTTATCAGCTTGGGTTTGATGAGAATCGAAAATAATAGTGGCACAACCATCGAATCGGTTTGCGTTAATCACGAAGAGGAAAATGTAGAATTATTAAACAGTTTTAATCAGCCATCATTGAAATTTTATTCCACTTCTTCGAAAGAAAATAATTACACATTGGATATCGTCAATTTAAATGGACAAATCATGAAACCCGAACTGGAAGCCACTTTAGCTGCCAATTCTGAAATGATAATTCCGATTGATTTAGCCGATTTATCGCATGGCATGTACATTGCCATTTTATCCAACAACACACAAAAGCGCAAAAAAACCATCAAGGTTTTGAAATAGTTTTATTCATCCGACAGTTTTAAAAACTTGAAAAATTGAAACACATTTTTCAAGTTTTTTTGTTGCTACTTTTGTTTCAAAACTATTTTTTTTTAAATTGCATTCTCACCAATATTTTATTTTGCGTTGTATCGAATTAGCCAAAAGAGGCAATGGTATGGTTGCTCCAAATCCATTGGTGGGAGCGGTATTGGTGCATGATGGTAAAATTATTGGCGAAGGTTGGCATCAGCAATTTGGCGGCGCACATGCTGAAGTAAATTGTATCAATTCAGTTGCTAACGAAAATAAAAAACTGATTTCAAAAAGTACTTTGTATGTGAATTTAGAACCGTGCAATCATCATGGAAAAACACCACCATGTACTGATTTGATTTTGAAAAACAACATCCCAAAAGTAGTGATCGGATGCCGAGATATAAATCCAATAGTGAGTGGGCGAGGAGTGCAAAGGTTGATGAATAGAGGCGTTGAAGTGATTGAAAATATTTTGGAACAAGATTGTGAAAATTTAAACCAAAGATTTTTTACTTTTGAAAAACAGCATCGTCCTTACATTATTTTGAAATGGGCGCAAACTGAAAATGAGTTTATTGCTGGTAAAAATTTTGAACCAGTAAAAATATCCAACTTTGAAACTGATGTTTTGGTGCATGAATGGCGAAGTTACGAATCGGCTATAATGGTTGGTTTCAATACTGCATTGTATGATAACCCAAAATTAACTGCACGAATTTTTCCTTCAAAAAACCAACCTTTGCGAATTGTAATTGACAAAGAAAATAAATTACCAACCACTCATTTTTTGTTAGCTGATGAGTTTTCAACTTTGATTTTAAACACTAAAAAAAATGCAACAATTTGCAACAAGGAATTTTTAAAAATTGACTTCAATGAAAATTGGCTGAACGATTTTTTGAAAATTTTGTACGAAAAAAAAATACTTTCGCTCATTGTAGAAGGTGGCGCTAAATTGCTCGAAACCTTTATAAAATCAAATCTTTGGGATGAAGCAAGAATTGTCACAAACACTGAAATGAAAATTGAAGATGGAATTAAAGCACTAAATTTTTTAGAAAAATTTTTAGAAGAAATAAAAATTGGCAACAACAAAATTAGTTTTTACAAACGCTGATTTTGTTTTACAACTTAAAAATGTTTTTGAATTTTGATAAGAACGAAAACTTTTTTTCATCTACAATCAACACAAAAAATAATGTAAAGAATACATAAGCACAAGAGGTGTAACGCACCATGGCTCCTACATTTGGCACTATCCAGCCAATAAATACAAACAATGAAATAGCATAAAATAAGCAGAATAAAGCCAAGCCAGAAATTGGTTTGCGAAATAAAAAGTGCATGGATGCTAATGCGATACAAATTAATAAATAACAGCTGTGAATAATGGCATAACCCATTTCGTGCCAACTGGAAAACTGAAAAATATTTGGTCGTAAAAGTGTTCTGTAAAGCGCATGCGGCGAAGTTAAAATAAAAGATTCCCAGTTGGGCATAATCATTAATGG
>CAIQHW010000244.1 GCA_903871715.1 uncultured bacterium | reverse complement strand
TACAAGCCTTATCTTTGCCGCCCAAAATGAAAAACATACGCAACTTTTGCATCATTGCACACATTGACCATGGCAAAAGCACCTTGGCCGATAGATTATTAGAAACCACCAAAACCGTTACCCAACGGGAGATGCAAGCCCAAGTGTTGGATGATATGGATTTGGAAAAAGAACGTGGCATTACCATTAAAAGCCATGCTATTCAAATGGATTTGGTGTTGAGAGGAGAAAAGTATGTACTCAATTTAATTGATACCCCAGGTCATGTTGATTTCAGTTATGAAGTGAGCCGTGCCATTGCAGCTTGCGAAGGCGCATTGTTATTGGTGGATGCCACACAAGGCATTCAAGCGCAAACTATCAGCAACCTGTATCTGGCTATGGATAGCGGTTTGGAGATTATTCCTGTCATCAATAAAATCGACATGGATGGTGCGATGATTGAAGAAGTGAAAGACCAAATTGTTGATTTGATTGGTTGCGATAGAGATTTAATTATGACAGCCAGCGGTAAAACTGGCTTAGGCGTTCCTGAAATTTTAGAAGCCATTGTGGCTCGTATTCCTTGCCCAAAAGGCGATATGGATGCCCCTTTACAAGCTTTAATATTCGATTCGGTGTATAATTCATTCCGTGGAATTATTGCGTATTTCAAAATCATGAATGGCACTTTGAAAAAAGGCGACCGTGTGAAATTTGTAAATACCGACATGGAATATTTCTGCGATGAGGTAGGTGTATTAAGAATGAAATTATCACCGCAACCGCAATTAAGTGCAGGCGATGTAGGCTATATTATTACAGGCATCAAAGATTCACACGAAGTAAAAGTGGGCGATACGATTACAGTGGTAAATAATCCATGCGAAAAAGGAATTGATGGCTTTGAAAACGTGAAGCCAATGGTGTTTGCAGGCGTTTACCCCATTGATACCGATGATTATCAAGAGCTACGTGAAAGTATTGATAAATTAAGATTGAATGATGCCTCATTAACTTACGAACCCGAAAGCAGCGCAGCGCTTGGCTTTGGATTCCGTTGCGGATTTTTAGGATTGCTGCACATGGAAATTGTGCAAGAAAGATTGGAACGTGAATTCAACATGACAGTCATCACAACTATTCCAAACGTAAGCTACATCGCTTATACAAGTGATGGTAAAAAACATATTGTCAATAATCCATCTGAATTTCCTGACCCAAGCAAATTAGATTATTGCGAAGAGCCTTTCATCAAAGCTTCTATAATTTCAAAGCCAGAATATATTGGTTCCATCATGAAATTGTGTATGGATAAACGTGGCATTTTGATGAATCAAACTTATCTCACAACTACACGAATTGAAATGATTTTTGAATTGCCTTTGGCAGAAATCGTTTTCGATTTTTATGATAAATTAAAGTCTATAAGCCGCGGCTATGCTTCATTTGACTACCATCCTTTAGATTATCGCACAGCCGATATTGTAAGAATGGATTTGAAATTAAATGGCGAACCAGTTGACCCACTTTCTGCATTAATTCACTTTACAAGAGCGCATGCTTTTGGCAAACAAATTTGCGAAAAGCTGAAAGAATTATTACCTCGTCAGCAATTTCAAATTGCCATACAAGCAGCCATAGGAGCGAAAGTTATTGCCCGTGAAACTATCAGTGCCATGCGAAAAGATGTAACTGCCAAATGTTATGGTGGTGATATTTCTCGTAAACGAAAATTGCTAGAAAAGCAAAAAGAAGGCAAAAAGAAAATGAAACAAATTGGTTCAGTCGAAGTACCACAATCAGCCTTCATGGCGGTTTTAAAGCTCGATTAATTTTTTTATTGCTCTAAATCGGTGCTTAATTTAAAACGACAAATGCGATTATTTCCTTTATCCGCCACATAAACTACCTTGTTGAAATAGCATACGCCACTGGGTTGGTTAAATTGAAATGCACCATTGCCTGCACCACCAAATGATGCTAAAATTTGTTTAGTAATACCGCTATTAGCAGGTGGATTAACGCCTTCAAATCCTGTTGGGGTAAATTGAAATAGCGAATCTAAAGTAGCATCCACCACAAAAATATATCCTTTTGAATCGGGCGAAATAAATACATCGCTGGGGTTTTTGAGTCTATAAGATTGATACAAAAAGCGATAAGCTTTGGTGTAATCAAAATTTAGCAACGCTGTGTTTTCGCCAAACGTTATACCCGCCACAGGGTCATTTGATTCTATAATACTCAACACTTTATATTCTGCCGCAACATCAGTTTGTGTGATGTAAAAATTATCCTTTGCATCTACATACTGCTGTGGTGGCACTTGTGCAGTAGCAATGGCAGAAACACTTAACTCTGATTTTAAGCTGCTGTTGATAGGATTTAAGCCATTGCAATAGCCCAAATTATTTCCATTTTTGTCAAAAATTAAAACCGAATTATCGGGCAAAGCGACTGTGGTAAGGCTATTGTTGGGGCCTTTGCGGCTTACATAAATTCTGTTATCAGCCAAACAAGCCAAGCCTGTGAAAAAAACTTGCTCATCCGAAGCACCTCGATAACCGCTGGTGTTGCGGCTTGCATCGCAAAATGGATGAATTAAAGTATCTACAAAAATTGGGCCGCCAGCCGATGAAGCATTGTAAAAATGATAGACTGCAGCCAAATCTTCTAAGATTCCATCGTTGTTTACATCTTTTTTAATTCTGCCGCAAACGTAGGTGTGTTGCCGCCTGTCTTGAATAATATCGGTGGCACCATAAATGGGAATGTTGCGATGAAATGTACCTGTTAAATCTAAAATCTCTACGCCATTATCATCAATTACATACACCATTTGGTCGAACCCCACATACACATCCACTGGATTGGAAAAGCCCGTAAAATAAGGCTGAATGGGCACATAGCCCACTGAAGTAGGATACAAATGTGGGTCGATATGCCCTTGTGTAAATATCTGCGAAGTTTCTTTATCTTTTTTTGATCCAAATAATAAATCGCAACTGTTGAATGCAAATGCAGCAAAAACTAACAACAATAAACTGGAAAAATGTTTTTTCAAAATAGAAAATTATTTAGCAACGAAAGTAATGCCTTTGTTGAAATTTAAAATGAAGAAATTGTAAAACCACCTATCATTTTTATCGCCCCATATTATTTACTTTATTTTTCAAATCGGTAGCTTCCACAATTTCTTTCAAATTAAAATATTGAAAAGCATTGGCTAAAAACCAAATGGAAAGAGATAGGTAGCCCATTGCAACGGCTGAGAAAAAAATAATGGCTTCAAAAATTTTATCGATACTTTTATTCCACGATGAAATATTCCATCGAATAATCGTTTCATAAAAGCTAAACAAAAATGAGTTGGTGGCTGGATTACCAAATAATAAAAACAAAGCTGCGATTAAAAATGCCACCACTAAATTCATAGCCAAAGTTTTAAAAAAACTTTCCCAAAACAATTTCCAAGCATATTGAAACCCTTGCTGCCAAGGCATTTCATTGAAGCAGATGATAAAGCAAATTAAAAACAAAAAAGGATAAATGAGCAGCAGCAAAAACATTTTTAAGAATGATGGAATCAATAAAAATGAATTAAATAGCAACACATTGAGCAACACCAAAAATATTTTGTGGAAAAAGAATTTGCTGAATGAGAGTAAATTTTGTTGCCATTTTTTTCTTAAAAAATAAGAAGTAGAAACTATTAAAACGGATAAAGCAATGGCATAAAAGGCAAACGAAAAATGGATGCCTTCGCCTAAAAAAAACAAATCGTATAGCTTTCCAAATATATTGCTAACGCTGGTTCGGGTGTATTCATTGTAATTGGAATTAAAATCAGTTTCAGTATTTATTTTTTTCAATAAAATCTCTGCATACATATACCAAACTGTGAGTAAACTTATTACCACAAAACCCACTTTTGAAATGGGCGAAAATAGTTTTGAAAAATATAAAAACGTATTTCCCAATGTATCGCT
>CAIQHW010000243.1 GCA_903871715.1 uncultured bacterium | reverse complement strand
TAAAAATTTGAAAATAGGTATCAAACAATTCACTGTTTAATAAAGCACATAAGCCAGCTACTTCGCTTCTTTCCAAATGCCCATTCAATTTGTAAATGTAGTTGAGTTTATTTTCAACACCAATGTAATTTGCTTTTACATAATTACAATAATACGGCGCAGCAATCAATCGGCTCTTATCGTCTTTGGTACTAAACCGTCTTAACAAAATGTAGTTTTTGTTGGGCAACAATATTGACCGAGAGCCTTTTTCAATTTTAATGTATTGTCCTTTATCTTTAGCTACAACAGGCCATTCTAAAAACATTTTTTTTACATTATTCAACCAAAATAGCGGAGCTAAAAAAACTGTCCCGTTTTGATAATGATTTTGAATGAAATCTAAAGCCCGAAACGAAACAACAGGACCAGTTGAAATTTGAATATTGTAATCAATCAGTTTGTTTGTCCAAGTAGAAACTAATTGTAAAACAGTTTCTTCTTTTTCATTGGTCGGTAGATGCAAGATTATTTCTTTCGAATTCAAATCAATTAATTCATCAGCTGCAAATGTTTTTATACTGGGTTTATCAATATCTTTTAATCCAACAGAGGAAGAAATAGTTACTCGATTCGGCTTTTTACTTTTTGTTTTAATCGCCTTTACAATAACAGTTTCTTGCAAAACAGCATCTTTACTGAATGCTTCTTTTCTGGAATTAAACAAGTGGATTCTTTCCAATTCAACTTGATTAAAAAAGTACGCCCTAAATGCTTTGAAATATTGCCCCGAAGCAAAACTTCTTGGAGTGATAAAAATCAATTGACCACCTTGTTTTAGCATGGCAGCGGCAATGCCCATAAAAATTGAATAGATATTGGGTTGCCCACTCACTAAAGTTTTAGCTGATAATGCTTGTTTGTCATCTTTTGATAACTTGAAGTATGGGGGATTTGAAATGATAATGTCAAATTCTCCTTTATCTTTTTTTATAGCATTGGCATTGTCTAAAATGAAATCATGTATGTGAAGTATGTACTGAAATTTTATTCTTTTTTCTTTCAGCCATTTTTTTAAATAGTCCAAAGTTTGTTGAGCAAATGAAATCAAATGAGCATCGGTTTCATAAGCCACTAAATCAACAAACTCAATATCTGTATTCTGTTGTACCAACTGCTCTATTAAAGCACAAGTCAAAATTGCTGTTCCGCAACCAGGGTCTAATATTTTAATTTTATTCTTCTCCCAATTACTAAAAGAAGCCATTAAATGTGCAATGGCAGGTGGTGTAAAGAATTGACCACTTTCTTTTTTGTGTTGCAAACTTGCTTGTTTCGCATAATGAATACCGAGCCTATCAGCAAAACTACTTGGTAGTTCTTTTTTATTTGGCTCTATATTTTTCAAAGCATTCATTCACTTCAAAATTAAGGAGTTTTCTTTGATGTTCGTGTTCTAATTTTTAGTTCGTCGAACTTTTGTAATAAAATGCGTTGCTATTTTTTATTTTCACAACTTTTAACAAAAATAAGTTCGACGAACTTTTGGGCTCAGCTTTTCTTCTTCCTGCTCTTTGATTGGCTGTTGCGCTTTAATCGCAGCACTTGTCCTTTGGCTTGTTGCAAAGTAATGTGTGATTGATGTGATAAGGCTTCCAGAGCCATTGCTGCTCTTTCCTGAAAGGATATGTTGTAGTTCATGTTTGATGGTTTTCAAAATTGGATGAACAATTTTATGGTGCAAAATTATTAATTTATTTTTT
>CAIQHW010000242.1 GCA_903871715.1 uncultured bacterium | reverse complement strand
TTAATAATTTGTGCGTATGAAAGTGATCCTGTAAATGTATTTCGAGGGCTACTTGGTATAGACTCTGATTTTGAAGAACTACCACCACCTCCGCCAAGACTTACTGTTCTGCCACTAGCAGTGGTATAATAGGTTGGTGAAGTACTTACTATAACAGTAGATTTTGGAATTAATTCCGAAGGATAAATCATTTTCACTTTGTCGAAAAAGCCACTGAATTTAGCACTCAATTCTCCATTGGTACTTAACTTTTTTGTAAAGTGAAAATCTAAACCCACTGATTGGTAATTGTATTCTGTTGAATAGTATCCACCAAATCCAAAAGAGTTTCCTTTCTCGTTTTCAATGGTCCAATCTAATGAAGGATAAACCCTTGTTCCTGCAGTTTTAGAAGCGCCTGTTTGAGAAACATAAGCCGATGATGCAGAAGTATGGTGGTCGAATCCCATAGAAGTTGTAATGGTGTGTTTGTTGTGGCTTTGATCCCATCCAACAAATTTTAAATCTAATCCATTCGATAAATCTACCACGTGCTCATCGCCAATACCACCTGTTACGGCAGAGTGGTTGCCATCTTGAGAATAGTAACTAGACACCAAACTAATTTCTTCTAAAGCCAATGGCTTCGATTTATAAATAACGGTGTCTTGTGCGGCATTTTGAGAAAACGCATGCAAAAGCAACACGTATAATCCTATGACTGTTAAACTTAATTTTTTCATTTGCTACAAAATAAAAGAGGTACTGAATTAATTACAACCGCATCCACCGCCCGTTTTTCCACCATTGGCACCTGCGGCTCCTTCTCTATAAGACTGAAAATTCAATTCATTCTTTTGAACTTTTCTGCTACTGAGCACCATGTCGGCATCATTCAATCTGTTCTTCTGATATTCTTTTACTTGCACACAAGAACTAAACGCACACAAAATGAGCGCAGCACCTGTTAAGCATAAAGGAAATTTTTGTTTCATAGTTGCTTTAATTAAAGTGTAAATTTTTTGAAGTATAAATGGTGTCGTTATCGTCAATTACTATTGCTTCAATTTGGTTAATTTGGTTAATCATTGCTAGCCCTGCTTCTATTCCCATAATGGTTACTGGTGTAGCCATGGCATCGGCAATTTCTGCATTAGGCGAAATAATCGTTACACTTTTTATTCCTGTAACAGGCAATCCTGTTCTAGGATTTATGGTGTGCGAATATTTTTTTCCATCAATTAAAACAAACTTCTCGTAATTACCAGATGTTGCTACTGCCATATCGGTTACTTGCATGGTTGAAAAAGCTTTGTTACCTAAATTAGGATTCACAATGCCAATCGTCCAAGCAGTGCCATCGGGCTGTAATCCCCAACTGGTAAGATCTCCAGAGGCATTCACTATTCCGCCAGTTACTCCTGCAGCTTTTAAAACTTGCTTTGCTTTTTCTGCTGCATAACCTTTTCCTATTCCGCCAAAACCAATACGCATTCCAACCTCTTTTAAAAAAACAGTCAACTGCGCTAAGTCTAAAATAATGTTTCTGTAATTAATTAGCCTAACCATTTTTTTTGCCGTTTCTTTATTAGGCAATGATTTCATGTTCGCATCAAAATTCCACAAACGTTTATCTACCGAAC
>CAIQHW010000241.1 GCA_903871715.1 uncultured bacterium | reverse complement strand
TGTCAATAGTTCATGATTCTATGCCACAAACTTTTGCCATGCCTTTAAATACAACCTTATTTACTTTACATATTATTGACAATAGAGGATGTATCAATTCCGACTCTGTAGTAGTATGTATAACTGGGCGTTCGGTTATTATTGCGCCTACTGCATTTTCACCTAATGGCAATGATATTAATAATAGATATTTCTTTCTTTCCAACAAGAAAGAAATTACTCAATTGTTGAAATTTGAGGTTTATAATCGTTGGGGTATAAAAGTATTTAGCACCTCCGATATCAATAGCAAAGGGTGGGATGGAACCTATAACGGAACTCCACAAGATTTTGGTGTATTTGTTTATTACATCCAAGCAATTAGCGACCAAGGAGTAACGGTTAGTAAACAAGGGAATGTTACTCTATTGAGATAAGTATTTGATAATTTAAATTATTTTACCATGAAACGAATTTTACTGTTTGTTTTTTTTATTGTTTTTTCGGTTGTTGTTAAAGCACAATGCCCACCAAACTTGGATGTAGAATCCGCAATTATGTTTGCCAATTGGAGTGTATATACAGGTACTTGTGTTGCAGGACCATATAATCAACAAACCATTACCACTTATTCTCCAACCACTCCAGTGCCTTATCCGCCTGCAAGAGACACCATAACAAGGATATCAGGAATCACAAGTTGGGATTTAGACCCTTATGCAGCTCAAACTGGCTACTATATTTTACCCAAAGTTTGCCCCTATATTCCTGGAAATGCTCATAGTATTAAAGTTGGCAATGACCAATCTGGATATGGAGCAGATAGGGTACGTTATTACTATCATGTTCCCACAAGTTTTAATTATTTTTTTGCTCACTTTTATTACGCTTTTGTATTGGAAAAGGCAGTTAGCCATAGTCGCGGTACAGAACCTAGGTTTACTATTAGTGTTCATGACTCAACAACGGATGCTTTAATTGCTTGTAATGAATTTCAATTTGTTGCTGATAGTAGTATTTCACCTGCTGATAGCGTTTATCTTTCACCTTTACCAAGTTCAGATGTCTATTATAAAAGATGGACTCCAGCTTCAATTAATTTAAAAAATCAAAATGGTAATACAGTTTACTTTCAATTCGAAGCAGTTGATTGTGGACTTGGAGGTCATTTTGGTTATGGTTATGTTGATTTTAATGGTTGCAGCCAAAGCATTATTTTGCAAACAGCTTGCTATGCTGGTGGCACAGGACCTTCGCACGATACTTTAATTGGACCATCACACGGAACATTTGATACAACAAAATGGTTTCATAAATTTCCACCGAAACCAGCTAACGAATTTTTGGCTGCTCGAAGTAAAGATTCATTAGTTATTCCAGCAGTTACTCAACCCGACACCCTTTCGATGATTGTTATCCCTTTTCCAAAGTTTGGTTGCAGAGATACTTTTATGGCTGTGATTAATCCTCCTTCAAAGCCAGTAGCAGCATTTATTTTTCCACAAACTTATTGCAATTCGACACAACTTCAATTTTCAGATGCTTCATATGCCACAGTTATAGGTGATTACCCAAGTCTTTGGAGTTGGGATTTTGGCGATGGTAGTACCTCATCAGCACAAAATCCAACACATTCTTATGCAACTAATGGCTCTTACACAGTTACATTAATTATGCGAACCCATAATGGTTGTTTATCAGATACCACTTATCAAAATGTACTAATTGATAGGAAAAAACATCCAATTTCATTTACCATTTCTCGAGATACCATGTGTGCCCCATTCGATACTTCAAGAATTACTTGGGTTGGTTTGCCAAAAGCTGGTTATCAATTCAATTGGATTATTTCAAATAGTTTGACATTATATTCAGGTTCAACTGCTCATTCATTTACAACAACAGTTCCATTTATTACTGTAAAAGGATTAACCACTGGTCATGATACAATTAAATTAACTGTTGTTCCTCCACCAGGCGACACAGTTTGTTTTCAACAAGGAGATACAACCCTTTATATCAAGGGATTTGAGCCACCTATTTTCCTTTCGGGTGTTGATTCAATTTGTGAACATGATATTGCTCCGATTAATTTAAGTAGCCGCCCAGCAAACTGTGGTGTAAGCCTAACTCCTTGCACAAATCCCAGCACATATGCGATTGGCACAAATAGTAGTACTGCAACGTGTTATTCTTACAATTGCGAACCAACCCCATTTAGCGGTGATTATACTGAACAAAAGATGCAAATCCTTTATTTAGCAAGTGAGTTAAATGCTATGGGGTTTCATGGCGGAACTATAAATGAAGTTGATTTTAACGTTTTAGCAAAGAATAGTAGCCAAGGAACACAAACAGGATGCAATGGAAATGGTCAATATGCTGGTTTTACAATTAAAATGGCATGCGTACCTTATAATTCAATTTATAATGGAACTGTTGCAATGGATTTAAAAACCCCATTAACAACTGTCTATTCTACAACTGCTTACAATACTTTTGTAGGCACTAACAGTTTTTTACTACAAGCACCCTACGCTTGGGATGGCGTTAGCAATCTGTTGATACAAACTTGTTATGATGCTGGTTCATTTTGCTATACTGGTGACGACCAAGTGGCTAAATCTACCATGACTACATTATATCCTGGACAAAATTTATGTGTGTATGCTCGTTCTGACGGTTCTAATGGTTGCGACTCCTGCTACGGTGCAGGAGCTACTTGCGGCGGCTATCCAACATCTTCAACCGATAGACCTGATATTACCTTAAAAGGCTGCAATGCATTTTTAGCTCCATCAGTAGTTTTAAATTGGTCAACAATTCCGGTATCCAATCCACCTTTTACATCTTCAGCGTTAACTTTAAATGTATCGCCTTATGTGACAACAACCTACATTGCATCCGCTTCAGATAATGGCTGTACCAATGTACAATCATTTAAAGTAACTCAACTTACAGTAGATTCTATTGATGCAGGTTTAGATAGAACAATTTGCCCTGGCAAAGCAGATACATTGCATGCTCAATCCTTTGGACCTTATCCGTTAGTGCCTTTTCCTTGTGCTATTAATACAACTGGTGGTTGTGGAAGTTTAACACCAGGTTTGGTTCAAATTGGAAGTGGGACTAATGTATCGGCAACTTACTCACCATTTGATTACAGCAATCAGAATCAAAAAGTAATCATGCGTTATTCAGCAGCAGCTTTAAAAGCTGCTATGGGCAAAGGACCACAAACAATAACTGCTCTAGGATTAGATGTAACTTCTAAAGGAAGTTTGGCAGTGCCATATCCTGGTTTTACAGTAAGTTTGGGTTGTATTCCAACTTCTACACCTTACTGGACTGCAGCTTCCAATACTTTTCCAACTTCTAATCTTATCAGTGTTTATAGTGCTCCTTACACAACAACTGTTGGTTGGAATATGATTAATTTAACCAACTCTTATAATTGGGATGGTGTGAGTGATTTATTAGTGCAGATGTGTTTCACTGGTCAAGCTTTTTCTGGTATGGATGTAGTACAAAAAACAACCTCACCCAATAATTGTGTTTTATATGCAAGTAGTGGTGCAGCTCTGCCACTAGGCTGTAATATTTTAACAGGTTCTGTTAGTAATCTATTACCCAATATGAAGTTTCAATTTTGTTCCATTGATACTACTGGCACTACTGGTTATTTTTATGAATGGACGGCTTTACCTGCAAAACCAAATCCTTTCTTGAGTTCACCATATTCAGCACATCCTATTGTTGCTCCATTATCCACTACTAAATTTTATGTTTCCTTATTAGGTACAACCCCTTGCGTAATAAAAGATTCAGTTACTATTCATGCGTTAGCTACTTTTTCCTCCGTCCACACTCCACACGATACGGTATGCAAAGGAGCATTAGACACCTTATTTTGCAATTCAGTTGGTTCAGGCAATACGATTGTAAAATGGCATTGGCAAAGCATGCATGGCAATCCAATAGATTGCGACACTTGTCAGTTTCCAGTGGTAACAGTGAACACAGCAGATACTATTATTTCCATTATTAGAACAGCTTTAGGTTGTGCAAAAGTGGATACTATTGTAATAGACACTTTTAAAGCATTAGTAGCAGATTTTGTAATGAGTAAAACAGCTAATTGCAGCAAAGAAGCTATATTGATTACTTCGAAAAGTATTACAAACGCTAATGGCAAACCAGTTACTTACACTTGGAATTTTGATAATCCATATTCATCAGTTTCTGGTTCGGGCGATTCATCCTATACTGTTTCATGGTTAAATATAGGTTCAACCCCAATTATCAAGCACATTTCATTAAGTGTAACACAAAATGGATGCACCTCACCCACCATCATCAAAATAGATACAGTGCATATTATTCCTACACCGCAAATTAGTGCCAATGAAAATGTATTTTGTTCGGGCTATAATATTGTGGTCAGTTCAACAGGGAGTATCACCGAAGATTCATCAAAAGCCAATTATATTTGGACAAGCAAGCCTATACAATCTACCCCAGCAGTGATTACAGGGAGAGGTCCGAATACATTAACCTTCAATTTAAATGTAGATTCATCGACAGTGGTAACTGAATATTTGCAAATCATAGAAAATGGTTGTGTTTCCAATATAGATTCTACACAGTTAACCGTTCGTCCGATACCCAGTGCAAGATTTATAGCCACACCCAACCCATCTTGTTCAGGCAATGTAGTTACTTTTACATTTAATGGAAAATTAGACCCAGTTACTATTTCAAATGGACATACCTTAACATGGACATTTGTAAATGGTAATCCACCAAGTGCCACTGGATCCGATATAGTACAAACCACCTTTAACAATTCAACCGAAATAGTTGCTGGCAATTTAGCCACTGTAACAGTTACACAGAATAGCTGTAAAAGTGCGCCGTATTCGGATACGGTGTTTGTAAATCCTTTGCCACAGCCCATAGTATCAGGACCTAAAGATATTTGTGCTAACCAAATTGCAGTATTGACGACATCAGTACCTTATAAATTTTATACATGGAAAGATGGTTATGGGAATATAACACATAACGATACATTGAGCATAAACAAGGATGAATTGATAAGTGTAGATGTAGTAGATTATAACAATTGTAAAGGCGGCACCACTACTCAAGTAACGGTGCATCCATCGCCCGAAGCCCATGCAGGCATTGACCAAACCATATTTTTAGGCAACTCGGCTTATTTAGATGGGAGCAACAGTGCAGGTGGAGATGCCTATTTATGGACACCCTACAATACTTTAAATGATGCCCATTCCATGACACCAATTGCCACCCCCAATGCGACCACAGCATATGTATTAACCTACTTTAACTCTACGCTTGGTTGCACAGATAATGACACGGTGATAATTCATGTAAAAGATTGCAAGCCATTAATTTTACCCAACGCATTTACACCCAATGGAGATGGCGAAGATGATTATTTTATGATCATCAATCCAGATGATTATTACAAATTGGTGCACATGGAAATTTACAATCGTTGGGGACAATTAATTTTTTCAACCAATGATAAAAACAGCAAAGGTTGGGATGGTAGATATTTAGGCGAATTACAACAAATTGATACTTACATCTTCAATATTACTGCCGAATGTGGCGGTGGTAAATTGCTGCAACTTAAAGGAGATGTAACTTTGTTGAGATAAAATACCCATTAGTTTGGGATAATCTTTCCAACATTATCAAAAAGAAAAGTCGGTTGCAAACACAGCCGACTTTTTTTATTTCAAAAATTGTTTTGAATGAGATTGTTGAGTTGTGAGATGATTTGGTCAAGGTTAGGAGATTGATGAAACAATTTCATGTTAACTTCGTTGATAAGAAAAATTGTTTCATGAAAATTACAATCAAGATTTTCGTCATTGGCTTATTAATAATTAATCAAGCGTTTTGTCAAAGTGAAAACAGCATCAAGTTATTTGCATTAATAAACAATAATTCAACTTACATTGAATATCCTATTAATTCTTATTCTTCGAATAAAGTTGGAGTTCAAAATTTCTCTATTGCATTTTGTAAAACAGATTCAAATTTGAAATCTTGGGAATTTGGCATCAATCAGTTTTCATTGAATAACAATTCTGAAATTAGTATTGAACACTATGATTCAGCTAATCAAAAAATTTTGTCGGGCTTTTCTTCAACAAATTTTTCCTTGCAATTTTATATTGATAGAAATTTTAGGATTTTGAAAAAAAAATCGAAATGTCTTATACCATTGATTGGAATTGGATTGCAG
>CAIQHW010000240.1 GCA_903871715.1 uncultured bacterium | reverse complement strand
TCAATTCATTCCACACGAACAAAATCCTCACATTTTAAATCCTGAACGTGGCTTTGTGAGTAGTGCCAATCAACAACCTACAGATAATTCATATCCTTACAATTACTACGGCGATTATTATGAGTACAGAAGTTTGAGAATTAATGATGTATTGGAACGAGCTACAGGAGCTGATCCACAAGCGATGAAAAATTTGCAAAATGATAATTACAATTTGTGGGTGAAAGATTTTTCAGAAGCAATCGTTGATTTATTAATGAAGAAACATACACCTGAATTAAAGGAAGCAGAGAAAAAATTAGACCCAACATTTAATGACCCTTCATTGCTTGAATTTAAAGCTAAATTGTTTGAGATAGAATTAAATTCCTTTTTTAAACAACTAAGTGATAAAAATTTTGCGAAAAATATTTTTGATTGGAATAGAGAAAATATTGCCAAAAACGAATCCACTACATTCTTCAATTTGTGGTACGATGCCTTAACTGATGCTACTTTCAACGATGATTTTCAGCAATATTCATTTCATTTAGAAAAACCAAATCGTGATGTTTTTATTGACATTATGAAGAACGATTCCAATTTTATTTTCTGGGATAACATCAAAACAAAAAATAAAAAAGAAACGTTTAAAGATTTGCTGGTAGCATCTTTCGATACGGCTTATCATCAATTCAAAATTTTGCAACAAAAGGGAAAATCAAACTGGGCAGATTATCGAGCCACATTCATTGAGCACTTGGCAAAAATTCCTGCGTTCAACAATTATACTTTTGGCGATGGCGAAAGAAATTCGGTAAATGCGGTTGGCACTGACCATGGTCCATCATGGCGTATGGTAGTTTCGTTAACACCGCAAACTGAAGCCTATGGCATTTATCCGGGCGGACAAAGTGGAAATCCTGGCAGCATTTATTACGACAACTTCACCAAACTTTGGGAAAAAGGTGATTACAATAAAATTGAGGTGTTGAATGCCTCAGCAACAGCTAAACATAAAATTATTTTTTCACCGAAAAATTAACTCTCCATGAAAAACATTCTATTAATTATTCTCACAGCATTGCTGGTAGCGGCTTTTCAATATTTTTTACCTTGGTACACTTTGGCTATACCAACCTTTGTCATTGGTTTTTTAGGAGCAAAACGAAAACCATTTGCGGCATTTTTGGTTGGTTTTTTTGCCGTGTTTTTATTGTGGGCAATAATGATTTCAATGATTAGTTTTCAAAACAATTTCATTTTGGCAAAACGAATCAGTCAATTATTTTTCAAACACGAATGGGTTTGGTTATTGGTGATTGTCAATTCATTCATCGGCGCAATCGTAGGCGGCATCAGTGCTTTAAGCGGAAGATATTTGAGAGATGCGATGTAGTTTTATTTTTTATTGCTGCCGAATTTCATCCACCTTTCCTTTTTTCACAGTAAAAAATCCGCCCGAGCTATACTTGCATTTTGTTGTGCCATCTTTCATGTCAATCACATCATCGGGTTCGCCCCAACTCATGATGGCTTGCTCTTTCAACATACCTTTGTAGATGTGTTTGTTTTCAATATCATGCCAAATTTCATCATCCCAGTCGAACATTTTTCGTGGGTCTTTTTTAAAAAAAAATTTACTTAACAAGCTATTATTGAGCATCGTTTCCTCTACATTATTGTTGTTAATATTCACGTTTAAAATACCAGTTTCGCCCATTTCATCTGTTAATGTTAATTCATATAATGCATTGTCATCCATGCTGGGATTAAATCCAGTAACTTTTACTTTTTTAAATCGCTGTCCATTTTTGATAATCATCTGTTCCTTTTCTTCATTCAAATAATACCAATAATCTACCTTCATCCAAAATATTTTTCCTTTCAAAAATTTTTCAGCTTTCTCAATATCTTCAACCAAAGCTACACGAGATAAACTGCTATTAAAAGTGTGCCCCACATATTCTTTGTGGGTTTTATCATTCATCAAAATCTTTACAGTAAATTCTCCCAAACTATCAGGTATAACGCTTTCTACGGTTGCTTCATGATCGAAGCATTCGGAATATTTTGGTCTTCCTTTCATGCCTGTGCCACCTGAAAAAGAAGTGTAATCAAAATCAATTTTCGAGTTGAACATCCGCAAAAAAACAATTTTTTTACCTACCCAATTTCTAATATCAACATGCTTTAAAGTGTCACTACTTTCTAGATTTATTTTCTTTAGCGTAATTTTTTTTGCTTGATAATTTTGAGACGCAAAGGCAAAACTTTGAATCAAAATGAAGATTAAAAAAAGAAGAATTTTCTTTTGCATAAAATGAATTAAACGATGTGGTAAAATTAAATGCGCCTTTTTGTATTCACCTATTTTATGCCAAAAATATTTTTGTAGTGGAATACTTCTATTTTTGTGAAAAGTAAATAAAGAAACGATGAGCATTTCAGTATACCAACTTACCAAATTGTATGACGAACAAAAGGCTGTAGATAATATCAGTTTTGATGTTGCGGCTGGCGAAATTTTAGGATTTTTAGGACCCAACGGCGCAGGCAAAAGCACTACGATGAAAATTTTAACAGGCTATATTCCTCAAACATCAGGCACAGCGATAGTTTGCGGCTTTGATGTAAAAAAGCAAAGTATGGATGTGCGCAAAAACATTGGCTATTTACCCGAGCATAATCCACTTTATCATGAAATGTATGTGAAAGAATTTTTGCGTTTTATTGCCGATTTGCATAAGATTACGAACAAACAAAAACGCATTGCCGAGATGATTGAACTTACAGGATTGAGTGTGGAACAACACAAAAAAATTGGCCAACTTTCAAAAGGTTATCGGCAGCGAACAGGCTTGGCTGCTGCATTAATTCACAACCCAAAAGTTTTGATTTTAGATGAACCTACCACAGGGTTAGACCCCAATCAAATTGTGGAGATTAGAAGTTTGATTAAAAATATTGGGCAAAATAAAACAGTAATTCTCTCTACACATATCATGCAAGAGGTGCAAGCCATGTGTAATCGTGTAGTGATTATCAACAAAGGAAATATTGTGGCGGATGATAAAATTGAACGATTGCAACAACTAAATAAAAGCGCCAAAATATTTATGGTAGAATTGGATAAAGCGATAAATAAAAATGATTGGAAAAATATTGATGGCTTGAAACAGGCTGTGGCACTGGGCGCCAATAAATGGCGACTTACCAGCAGCGATGATATCCGCAATCAAATTTTTGATTTTGCGGTAAAGAATAATTGTGTGCTACTTTCCTTGCAAGAAGAAAAGCAGAGCTTAGAAGATGTGTTTCGCCAGCTTACGCAAGCGGTTGAAGCCGAGTAAAATTTTTTACGACTTAATTATTGCAAAATTGAAATTGGCAATTATCTTTGCACTCCAATTTTTAAAAAAGATTCCTGCTTAGCTC
>CAIQHW010000239.1 GCA_903871715.1 uncultured bacterium | reverse complement strand
CGGTCAACAATATGTTCGCTGGGTAAATGATTGATTTTAAAATTCACCATTAACAATTTTTCAAAATTAATTTTATTGAACGAAAATGATTTTCCGCTGACCAAATTTTTGATAAAAAATGTGCGCAAGTTGTGATGCAAATCAATGATGTAATCAAATTTTTCTTGTTGTAATTCTTTGATTAAATCAGGCAACGAATCATTGAGCAAATGAATTTTATCAATGTAAGGATTATTTGAGAGGAGGCTTACAAAACGGCTTTTGGTGGCATAATGAATTTCGCAATTATTCAATTGTTGCTTTAAACAGCGCACCACAGGAGTTGTTAAAACAATATCGCCGATAGAAGAAAAACGAAGAATTAATATTTTCAATTGCGAAAGTTATTCGTTAATAGTTAATCGGAAAACAATTTTGCAATTTGAAATATGATTTTCATATTTCAAAATCACTTTCCAAATCGCATTTTCCACACACCACTAAATGCTTCATTAAAAATTGCAGTGCTCATTTTCGAATTGCCTTTTTCTCTGTCTTTAAAAGTGATAGGCACTTCAGCCAGCTTAAATCCTGCTTTCCAAGCTTTGTATTTCATTTCAATTTGAAAAGCATAACCAATGAAATGAATTTCATCGAGATTAATTGTTTCTAAAACTTTTCGTTTGTAACATATAAATCCAGCAGTAGTATCGCGAATAGGGATCCCTGTAATCAAGCGTACATAAATAGATGCGCCTTTACTCAACATCACTCTATCTGTACTCCAGTTTTCTAATTTTCCACCTTTTACATATCTACTTCCAACAGCAATATCAGCACCATCTAAACAACATTTTTTCAGCTCCACCAATTTTTGCGGCGGATGCGAAAAATCAGCATCCATTTCACACAGCAAATCAAATCCATTTTGTAAACCCCACTTGAAACCTGCTATGTAAGCCGTTCCCAGGCCTTGCTTGCCATTTCGTTCCAATAAAAACAAACGATTGTTTTGCGACTGCATTTGCTTCACAATGGCAGCTGTGCCATCAGGCGAACCATCATCTACAATTAGCACATTAAAATCAGCATCTAATGCTATCGTAGTATTGATGATACTTTCAACGTTTTCTTTTTCGTTGTAAGTTGGAATAATAATAAGTGTTTTTGAATTCAAGTAGTGGTAATTTTTATCGTAATTGATTTCGCAAGTTTACTTCATGCTTTGTTTTATTTCTTTCAATTTCATTTTTGTGTGCAATGGAAAATCGCTCTTCATCACCCAATCATAATATTGCGGTTCACGACGCAAAACTTCCACCACAGCCTGATCTTTATATTTTCCAAAGTTAAAACAGACTTTTCCATTTTTAAAAACCAAACGCCTGGCAACGTCAATAAATTTTCCATCTTCCGAAATTTTCTCTAGGTATGCCACATCATTTTTCAACGTATCATATCGCTTCAATTGCGCCAGCAGCACATTGTACGTGGCTTTTACATCAGCCATTGCACTGTGTGCATCTTTTAAATCTTGTTCACAATAAAATTTCACCGCAGCTTCTAAATTCCTTGGTTCCATTTTGTGAAAAATGCGTTGCACATCTACACTTTTTCGTTTCTCAATTTCCAAATTAATATCGCAACGCAACAACTCTTCAACCAACATCGGAATATCAAATCGATTGCTATTAAACCCTGCCAAATCAGCATCACCAATGAACTCAAATACATCTTTTGCTATTGCAGCAAATGGTGGTTTATCTTTCACCATTTCATCTGTAAAACCATGCACATCACTGGCTTCTTTTGGAATTGGTTTCATCGGATTGACCACTTGCAAATATTCTTGTGTACTGCCATCGGCAATCACTTTGAGCAATGCAATTTCTACAATTCTATCATTATTCGTATCAATGCCCGTGGTTTCTAAATCGAAAAAAACAATGGGCTTTTCTAAATTTAAAATGGATTTGGTTTCGGTTTTTTGCTGTGCAAATAAATCTGTCAATTCAAAAATTTTTAGTGGAAATGAATTGCAAAGAAAACAGAATTTTACACAAGTTGCTTCACAACATTTTATTTATCTGATGTAGATTAATATATTTGCGCTTCATTTTAAAAATACAAAGCATGTCATTCAGCAACATTCAATCTATTTTGGGCAATCAAGCCGATTATTTATTAGCTCATCAATCGAAAACTTTCGACAAAAATCAATTGCACAAAACGGGTTCGGATGTAATTGATAGAATTTTTTCGTTGACTGACAGAAATATTCCAACACTCCGAAACCTGCATTCCATCTATGCTCACGGCAGATTGGCAAACACAGGCTATCTTTCTATTTTGCCAGTTGACCAAGGGATTGAGCACAGTGCTGGTGCAAGTTTTGCGCCTAATCCAATTTATTTCGATCCCGAAAATATTGTTAAGTTGGCGTTGGAAGGCGGTTGCAATGCGGTGGCAACTACTTATGGTGTGTTGGGCATGGTGGCTAGAAAATATGCTCACAAAATTCCGATGGTGGTAAAAATCAACCACAATGAATTTTTAACCTACCCCAATAAATACGACCAAATCATGTTTGGAACAATAAAAGAGGCTTGGAATATGGGTTGTGCGGCGGTGGGTGCTACCATTTATTTTGGTAGCGAAGAAAGCGGACGACAAATAGTAGAGGTGGCAAAGGCTTTTGAATATGCCCACGAATTGGGCATGGCAACCATTTTATGGTGCTATTTGCGCAACAATGGTTTTAAAAAAGATGGCGTTGATTATCATGCTTCGGCTGATTTAACTGGGCAAGCAAACCACTTAGGAGTAACGATTCACACCGATATCATTAAACAAAAATTGCCTACCAACAATGGTGGTTATACTGCCATAAATTTTGGAAAAACTTCACCAAAAGTTTATTCAGAATTAACAACCGACCATCCGATTGATTTGTGCAGATATCAAGTGGCAAACTGTTACATGGGCAGAATTGGTTTAATTAACAGCGGTGGCGAAAGCAAGGGTGCTACTGATTTGCAAGAGGCTGTGGCAACGGCTGTTATCAATAAACGAGCTGGCGGAATTGGTTTGATTAGCGGACGAAAAGCTTTTCAAAAATCGATGAAAGACGGCATTCAATTGTTGAACACGATTCAAGATGTTTATTCGGCTAAAGAAATTGATTTGGCGTAAAACGCTTTGTACTTAAAGGTTTGGTAGATTTTATAAATTTGCCAAACCTTTTTTATTTCACTCATTTTAATTTTCAATTCATGCGCTGGTATGTGAAAGCATTGGTTCAAAAAGCAATAGGCATCGTACCTTTGGGTTACCGTGTGAATTATTTTTTCCAAAAAAATATTACCAAACGAGTGATTTTGAACGATTGGTTTTTCGACGATATTTTGTTTCATTATCTTCATTTCAAAAAAATATTAGCCGAAAATACGAGCATCAAAAATT
>CAIQHW010000238.1 GCA_903871715.1 uncultured bacterium | reverse complement strand
TGTGCGTGCATGCGTGTGCACGTGTGTACATGCAGGTGAACGTATGCATGTGCGGTTGCCTGCGTGTGAAGTGGCTAGCTGCTTCAAAGTGCCTGCCTGGGTATTTATGTGTGCCTGCACCCGAAAAACAAATTACATAGGGTCCAACACCACTACCCGACTGCACTGTAGCACCATTCCAAAACCAATTGTAAGTGGCACTACCACTTGCGCTGCCTGTAAAAGTTACAGTTGCACATGCGCTTTTGCTAAAACACGAATTGTATAATGGCTTCAAATTGGCTGTGGGTGTGGTTTTTACGGTAAGGGTTAAAGTAATTATCGAATCGCAACCTGTAGCATTAACTAATGTATCCTTGTAAACACCACCAACAGCAAGGTTTTGATTGTTGAAAAGATATGTAGTTCCGCTACAAATGGTTTGACTTACTGCCGATGAAGTAATTGGATTTACAATTAGATGCAGCGTTATTATTGAATCGCAACCTAATTGATTTACCAATGTATCTTTATAAAAACCGCTTGTGGTAAAGGTTTGGCTATTGAACGAATAAGAACTGCCTGCACAAATTGATTTTGTAAATGCCGAATTGCTAATTGGTTTTACGGTTAAATGCAGCGTTATTATTGAATCGCAGCCCACCTGATTTGTTAGTGTATCAAAATAATTGCCACCTACATTTAGTTGATGCCCATTGAATAAATAAGGCTGATTGCTACAAATGGTTTTGTTGAAACTGCTTGTAGAAGCTGATTTTACAGTTAAATGCAACGTGATGATAGAATCGCAACCTACATAGTTTACCAACGTATCTTTATAAACTCCGCCAGCAGTAAGGTTTTGATTATTAAAAAAATACGGCTGATTGCTGCAAGTAGTTTTATTAATTACCGAAGCCGAAGGATTGTTAACCACCAAATGCAACGTAAGTACTGAATCGCAGCCCACATGATTAGTTAGCGTATCAAAATAATTTCCAGCCACATTTAAATTGTGCCCGTTGAAAAAATAAGGTTGGGTGCTACAAATGGTTTTGTTGAAACCGCCTGTGGTAGCATTGTTCACAGTTAAATTCAACGTAATTATCGAATCGCAATTTTTATAATTAATAAGTGTATCGTAGTAAACACCGCTTGTGGTAAGGGTTTGATTATTGAACGAAAAATTAGTGCAAGCCGTTTTATTAATTGTATGCGCCGATGTATTTACAAACACCCAAACTGAATCGTAAATATTTACACTTTGGTTAGGCACTTCATAAGTGCTAATGTACAGCGTAGTTTTTGCAGGTGATACTTGCAATTGCCCTGTGCAATTTAATGAAGTAACATTGGTAGCCACTTTGCCAATTGTATCTTGATACCATACCAAACCATTGGTTGAATTATTCAAATAAACGAACCCCAATGAAGTATTGTACGGCAGCCCAAAAGGGTACTGAATATCATTGCAAGTAAGAGTGCCTATTATGGCTGAATTAGTATGACACAAGGTTTGGTTATTACCTGATAAATGTGGCGTTGCATTTACTGTAATATGCACCCAAGCTGTATCCTTTTTTAAACCCATCAACCCATAAGCATAAGCATCTGAATCGTTGGCAACATAAAAGAAAGAATCAATGCCAACAAAATTTTGATGTGGATAATACTCTTGTAAAACATTTAAAGTATCGTACACTCCGCCACCTAACCATCCATTAGTAGGCGTAGAAGGGACATAAAAATAATTTGAAGATGAAATAACTTTTGGCACATTCAAATCATTAGTAGTTAGATTTATTAGCAATGGCTTATTTCGGGAAGTAGATACATAATCATCTTGTAGAGTTTGATTACAAAATTTGTTGGGTTGAATACGAGCTAAAATAGTATCGCTTGCAACATTACCGATTGAGTCGACTACTGTAACAATAATATTTAAAGAATCGCCCCAGTGAGTTGCTACATAACTCGATGAATGAGTTAAGAAAAAACTACTTGCAGCAATAGTACTATCAAAATCATGAAAACTTTCTGAGCTACTAGTAAACCGAGTGCCTACATCAATAAATAAATTGTAACTGTTTCGTGAGCCTACACCGCCATTTACCACAATTGTATTTGGGAAAGCAATAGAAGTAGCTGTAATGCTGCCATCCGTTG
Source organism: uncultured bacterium (assembly GCA_903871715.1). Lineage (GTDB taxonomy): Bacteria > Bacteroidota > Bacteroidia > Chitinophagales > CAIODY01 > CAIODY01. The sequence goes on along the minus strand of CAIQHW010000238.1, from coordinate 6,994 downwards.
GACAAAGTGAAATGTCAGGTCCTGCATTAATTTGAATGCAATTTGATTTTAAATTCAAAACGATTAAAGAATCAAAACCATTATGATTAGTTAATGTATCGTAATAAGTGCCGCCTATAATTAAATTTTGATTATTAAAAAAATAGGATGAACTGCAACCAATAGTTTGATTAATGGTATCGAAACTTGCGTAAACGTTACACGAATTTATATTACCAATATTGCAAATAGGAGTAGCAGGAAAATTATAAGAATAACCTACTATTGGATGAATTATGTTTGGTAAACATTTTATAGTTGTATCAAATTCGATGAAAGTAATACTACTTGGCAAGATAGGTAAACACGTTATATTGTTTTGCTGTATGTGCAAATCAGTAAGTGTATTTGGCAATGAGGGAAGTGACGTTAATAAATTATTTTGGGCCAATAATGCTTGCAAACCTGATGGTAAGATTGAAGGAAGTGCAGATATGTAATTACCAACAAAATTTAAATGTATTAAGCCCGATGGTAAAATTGGTAAAGTGTAAATTGAATCCCATGCACAAGCAAATTGTGTAAGTGTTGAAGGCAAAGAAGTTGGAAAATTCTTCAAGCGCAAACTTGATATTTGTAAAACACTTAATCCTGTTTGAAGTATTGGTAATGAATCTATTTTTGTTTGACTTATTGCCAATGAAATCATATATGAAGGCAATTGTGGCAAACTTGGAATAGGATTATCAGTAATGTTCAATTCTGTAAGAGTTGATGGTAATGAAGGTAAGGAATTGACCTTATTTGATATGATTGATAAAGCAGTTAAACCAGGAGGCAAATAATTTGGTAAACTTTGCAGTTGATTATTTTCAATATTGAATGATTGCAGTGATGCAGGAAGACTGTCAATAAAAGTTATGCTATCATTTGAGCAAGTTAAATTAGTTAAATTGCTAAACGCTAATATTCCTTCAATACTATGAATATTGGAATTGGATAAATCTAATATTGTTGTTGAATTTACACCACTACAATTAGTATTAATACTATCATGCGTTGCATTCATACAACCTGCATAACCTAAAGCAATTAGTTTATTTCGAAAATTAGTATCTGGAACAGCATACCAATTTTTGCAATTATTAAATGTTAAATTCAAAATAATGATTGAATCACAACCCGTATAGTTAGGAATTGTATCGTGGTAAACACCGCTTGCAGTAAGGCTTTGATTATTGAATGAATAAGAGTTGCCTGTACAAATAGATTGAGTGATGGATGAGGTAGATGGAACACCAATGGTTAAATGCAATGTAATTATCGAATCGCAACCAAAATGGTTTACAAGCGTATCGTAGTAAGTGCCACTTTGAGTAAGGGTTTGGTTGTTGAAGGAATAAGAATAGCAAGCAGTTTGAGATTGAGAAGAACTGGATGATGATAACGATAAAACAACCGTAGTATCTGTAACTGAACAGTTGTGAGCATCAAAAACAATGGCAGTATAAGTGCCAGCAGGCAAGTTTGATGCAACTTGAGTAGTTTGAGTTGGAGTTGAATTCCATACAAATCTGTACGGTTGTGTACCACCAAATGGAGTGGATACAGTAACAGTGCCAGTATGGCTCAAATTACAAGTATTACTTAAAGTAGAAGCCACAAAATTTGTTAGCGCAGTGGGTTGTACTACTATTGTTGTTGAAGTGGCGGTGCATTGATTGCTATCCTTTACTACAACTGTATAGTTACCAACAGGTAAGCCAGTTTTAGTAGCTGTGCTTTGTGGAGCAAACGAGTTCCAAGTATATGTAAATGGCGGTTTACCAATTGGTGTGGTACAAGTAACAACACCATCGCTATAACCATTACAGCTCACGTTAGACACAACAGATGCTGATACATTTTTTACAGAATCAATGGTTAAATTCAAAGTAATAATCGAATCGCAGCCGTGATAATTTGCCAGCGTATCATAGTAAGTGCCGCTTTGGGTAAGGGTTTGGTTGTTAAAATAGTAGCTACCACATGTAGTAAAGGTTGATGTAGAATAAGTTGGTAAACAAGTGTATTGAGCAACATAATATTTACCACTGCTATTCGTGAAAAAGCCTCCTGTATAAACATTACCCAAAGCATCAGTACTTATGAATTCCATCCAAAAATTCGCTGATAAAGCATTCACACCACCAAGTTCACTCCAACTCGTTCCATTGTATTTTGCAACATAATAATAACCAATTGAATTGGTAAAACCACCAGCTGCATAGATATTACCTGCTGCATCAGTGCAAACAGCACCAATATAATTATTTGCTGACAATCCATTTAAACCACCGAGTTCTGTCCATGCAGTTCCATCGTATTTAGCTACATAATAGTGCCCATTAGTATTTGTAAAGATACCAGAAGCATAGACATTTCCTGATGCATCAGCACAAATTGACTTAATCGTACCATTTGCTGACAAAGCATTCAAGCCACCCAATTCAGCCCAAGAAGTACCGTTCCATTTTGCAACATAATAATTTGTGTTGCTGTTGGTAAAATAGCCAGCAGCATAGATATTGCCTAGAGCGTCAGCATAAACAGACTCTATATCGGCATTTGCTGACAAAGCATTCAAGCCGCCAAGTTCTGTCCATGTAGTTCCATTGAATTTTGCTACATAATAATTGAAACTACTGTTGAAAAAGGAACCAGCTGCATAGATATTACCTGCTGCATCAGCACAAATGGAAGTAATAATCGAATTCGCCGACAAACCATTTAAGCCACCAAGCTCTGTCCATGCAGTTCCATTATATTTGGCTACATAGCGTTTACCACTAGAATTAGTAAAACTACCAGCTGTATATATATTACCAGCAGCATCAGTGCAAACAGCACCAATAGCATTATTTGCTGACAATCCATTTAAACCACCGAGTTCTGTCCATGCAGTTCCATCGTATTTAGCTACATACCTTTTACCACTGCTGTTGGTAAATTGCCCTGCTGCATATATATTACCTGCTGCATCTTTGCAAACAGAATAAATAGAACTATTCGCAGCTAAACTATTCAACCCACCCACTTCGCCCCATTGCGCTTTTGCACTCATTCCCATCAAAAAGAAAATAGCAAGCACAAGCAATTTTCGCATCGTTATTTTAACACGATTAAGTAGCTCATAGCATAAGAAGAAAAGGAGTGTAAAAGGTTTTTTACTCCTTGATAAATTGTTTTTATGGTAGTTGTAAATCTTCAATTTCATGGCATAATTATTTTGTTGCTGCAAAACTCTATCAATTGATTCTTTTTTCCAAAGACAAAAAAATGGCACTATCTAACCCGATATGCAAGGTGTTGTTTTTGTACTTATGTTTACAATCAAATGCAAGATACTAAATTATATTTACTCCTTCAATCGTTTACACCGCAAGAGGTGCAACGCTTTCGGGTGTATTTACAAAGCCCGTTTTTTAATACTGATGAAACCATTTTTAAATTGTTTGAAGCCATTCGTCTGTTTTTACATTCTCGAAATAATGAAAATCCAACGGCAGAAATTGTTTGGCAAAAAATGGAACAAAAGAAGAAATACAACAACCTGCAATTCAACAAACATTGTTCTTACTTGTATCAATATGCGGCTGATTTTATTTCATTTTATCAATTAAAAAACACCACCAACCTACTGCCATTGCAGTATTTACAGGTGTTGAACCAACGCAATTTGAATGATTTATTTGCATTTCATGCCACCCGATTTCAACCAGCTATCGAACAACAAAAAGAAAATTGGGATAATTATTTTATAGAAAATTTTTGGTTGCAACAACATTGGCATCAACACACCGAGCAGTTGCAAAGCCGCAAGAAGCAATTGAATACAGCCGATGTGCTACATAAATTGGATGATTTTTATTTGTACGAAAAACTAAAATATTGGAGTGCTGCCAATCACTACAAAAAATTATTCGACCAACCTGTAACCATTTTATGGGAAGAAAATGTGTTGGCATGGTTGCAACAAAACCAACAACAAAATGTGATTGAAATATATCGGCAAGTGCTGCTAATGCAGGTTTCTAACCAAGCCGAGTTGTTTTATAAAAATTTAAAAACCACTTTGCTTCAAACAAAAACCAAACAAAATAAAACTACGCAAAAAGAAATTTATTCGTTCTTAATTATTTACTGCATCGAAAAAATAAACAAAAGTGAAACCAATTTTTATAAAGAAATTTTCATCCTCTACAAACATGCCATTAAAGAGCAATTGTTGCTGCACAAAAAATTGATGAGCCCTTGGGATTTTAAAAATATTATCACTGTGGCATTGCAACAAAAAGAAATAAATTGGGCTGAAAAATTTATCAAATCGCACATTCAGTTTTTACCTAAAGAAGAAAAGTTGAACGCTTATAATTACAATTTGGCAAAAGTTTTTTTCATTCAAACAAAATACAACGAATCGTTAAAACTATTGCTGCAAGTGGCTTATACCGATTTGTTTTATCAATTGGATGTAAAAGTTATTCAAGCCAAAACATTGTATGAATTGCAAGCTTGGGAAACACTAGATAATTTGATTTTGAGTTTTAAAAAGCTGGTGATGAGCAAAAGAAAACTATCCAAACATTATCAAATCAGCTACAAAAAATTCTTGTCTTATTTGCAAAAGCTATTGCATTGCCAAGAAAAAAATGAAGTACAAATTATTTTACAACAACTATCCAACGATGCCGAAGTGCCCGATAAAAGCTGGCTCATGGAAAAGTTGGAAATGAAAAAAGCACTTTGAAAAAAGACGGTTAAAATTTAATTTTGAATCATTTACATTTAATCAAACTTCGGTTTTACCTTCATGCCATGTTTCAACGCAATAAAAATCCTACGCTAAAAGAAAATCTGATTTACGGCAAACACTCTATTGTAGAGGCTTTCAACGGTGGACAAACGGTGGATGTGGTGTACACACAAAAAGAATTGAAAAGCGAAGTGTTGGATGAAATCCGCGAATTAGCCAAACAACACGGCGTTCCGCTAAAAGCTGTGCCCAAAGAAAAGTTAGATTATCTCACCTTTAAAGCCAACCACCAAGGCGTTGCAGCGTTTTTATCCGTGGTTCGTTATCACGATAAAGAAGTGATTTTGAAAAATATTTTAAGCAAAAATGAAGTTCCGTTTTTGTTGATTTTAGATGGCATCACCGATGTTAGAAATTTTGGTGCCATAGCTCGAACTGCGCTGGGATGCGGCATTCATGCCATCATTGTGCCTAAAAGAAACAGCGCACAAATTAATGCCGAAGCCATGCAAGCCAGTGCTGGTGCATTGAACAAGATTGCTGTATGCCGCGAAGATGATTTGGTGCAAACCATAAAATGGTGCAAAGGCTATGAAATAAAGGTGTTGGTCAGCGATTTGCAAGCCACCAAAAAATTGAGCGATTTAGATTTTAATCAACCGATAGCTGTTGTAATGGGCGAAGAAGCTGAAGGTGTGAACCGATTAATTATTAATCGAGCCGATGAAACTTTTAAAATTCCTATCTCTTCTCAAATTGATTCTTACAACGTAAGTGTGGCTACAGGCATGGTTTTGTATGAATCTGTGAGAAACAGAAAATAACTTTTCAACCCACAAAACTGATTCATGCGCAATCAAAATTTGAATAACGACAAAGAAGAATTAACCACCACCGATAAAGAAATTGAAAAAGTTTTGCGACCGCAAGCCTTTCATGATTTTTCGGGTCAAGAAAAAATTGTTGAAAATTTAGTCATCTTTATTCAAGCCGCCAAACAACGTGGCGAAGCCTTAGACCATGTGCTGCTACACGGTCCACCAGGATTAGGCAAAACAACTTTGAGTCATATTATTGCCAATGAATTGGGTGTAAGTATGAAAATTTCGAGTGGACCCGTGATTGAAAAAGCTGGCGATTTAGCTGGTTTGCTCACCAACTTACAACCCAACGATGTTTTATTCATTGATGAAATTCATCGCATGAATACTACTGTGGAAGAATATTTATACAGTGCGATGGAAGATTTTAAAATCGACATCATGATTGAATCGGGTCCAAACGCCCGTTCGGTGCAGATTTCATTAAATCCATTTACATTAGTTGGCGCAACAACCAGAAGTGGATTATTAAGTTCGCCATTGCGAAGCCGCTTTGGCATTACATCACGGGTTGATTATTATACCAAAGAAGTGTTGAAAGGAATTGTAAAACGCTCGAGCGCAATTTTAAAAACAGAAATTGATGAGCAAGGTTCTTTTGAAATTGCACGCCGAAGCCGAGGCACACCACGTATTGCAAACGCTCTACTGCGGCGCATTCGCGACTTTGCACAAGTAAAAGGCAATGGCAAAATTGATTTAGAAATTGCTCGATTTGGATTAGAAGCATTGAATGTAGATGAAAATGGATTGGATGAAATGGACAACAGAATTCTGGCAGCCATTGTCGAAAAATTTGGCGGTGGTCCTGTAGGGCTTACTACTATTGCTACTTCAGTTGGCGAAGAGCCTGGCACGATTGAAGAAGTGTACGAACCTTATTTAATTCAAGAAGGATATTTGATGCGAACTCCACGTGGCAGAGAAGCCACCGATACTGCTTATAAGCATGTAGGCAAAATTCCACCGCAACGATTGGGTGGGTTATTTTAATCAGAGAAGCTTTTTACCAATTTTTCATCGGTGATTTAAACAGCGAAAGATCATTGCTATCAATCCAAATGATAGAGTTTTTCGTATTTGGATTTGCTCAAAAAAATTTACGATAAACCACGTATAAAAAAATGCCCTCTCCTATTTAATATTACTTCTTTTATTATGAAACAAACTATCAATGCGTTAAGACCGATTCATCCATCAGTATTTGATGAAAAGTACATTCTTAATTTTTCAGTCATTGCCACAGGCATTAATTTGTGTTTTGCAGCGTTTTCATTTTTTGCCATTCACAATTATTTGGGCACTGGCATCAATGGCATTTCATCCATTTTGTTGGCTT
>CAIQHW010000237.1 GCA_903871715.1 uncultured bacterium | reverse complement strand
TTGGGAAAACTATGGCGATTTTGCTTATGGTCAATCGCGATTAAGTTCTATTGGCAGTTTTAGAAAAAGTGATGATAGAATGAACGTTACTTCTAAGCTAGGATATGGTGCTTCGAGCAAGTTGTTTTACACTTTGCTATTCAACTTTAGTAGCCAATTTACACCAGGTTTTACTTACAATAAAAACTATAGTGGCAAAATGGATACAGCCATTTTAAACAGTAAATTTTTATCGCCAGCTAAAATAGAATTGTCTTTGGGTATGGATTACAAGCCTACTAATTATTTATCAGTTTTCTTTTCGCCTTTTGCCAATCGGATGATTATTTGCGCCGATACTAATCTTTCAAAAACTTATTTGGTAGCTCGCCCTCAAGATAAAGTGAATGGCAAAGTGCAAGGCGGTGCAAAAACTTATCGCTACGAATTGGGTGCTTCTTTGAAATTTTTATTTCAAAAAGATGTGATGAAAAATGTAAACCTAAAATCTAAATTAGAATTCTTCACTGATTATTTAGATAAAGAGCACAACGTGGATATTTATTGGGATATTATTTTCGCCATGAAAGTAAATAAATACATTAGTGCTTCGGCAGGAGCTACGCTCATCTATGATAATGATGTAGCAGTACCTTTAAAAACTTTAGACCCCACTACACAACAATTGGGTTACTATGGTGCTGCAGGTCCACGAACCCAATTCCGCCACACCATTGGTGTTGGACTGGCTTATAAATTTTAGTTGTAGATAATTCACAACTATATGTTTGTAAAAGAGTTGGCTATTTATAACCAACTCTTTTTTTTTAAGAGAAATGAAATTAGTTTTACGCCAGTGTTTTCATAAAAGGTAAGGTTCCTAAATTGGGTTTAAGGACTTTACAAAACCCAACCTTTTTAGGTTGGGTTTTTTTCATCAAATTCCTTTGCTAACAAGCATCTTTAACATTTTACTAAAACTTTTTTTACACTTGTTTCACAAAAACAAGCAACGTAAATTTTAAAGCACTCCACCTCACGTCTATTTTTGCAACTCAAAATTTTAAATGCTGCATAGTATGGAAAACGTTGCAAATACTGATATTCGAGCCATTAACGAACGCATTGCACAAGAGAGTGCTTTTGTTGATTTAATATTAATGGAAACTGGCAAAAACATCATTGGGCAAAAGCACATGATTGAACGCCTGTTAATTGGCTTGCTCACTCAAGGTCATATTTTATTAGAAGGGGTGCCAGGTTTGGCAAAAACTTTAGCCATCAAAACTTTGTCACAAAGTATTAATGGAAAATTCAGCCGCATACAATTCACACCTGATTTGCTACCTGCTGATTTGGTGGGAACAATGATTTACAATCAACAGGAAAATAAATTCACAATTAAGAAAGGACCTGTGTTTGCCAATTTTATTCTGGCAGATGAAATTAATCGTGCGCCTGCAAAAGTGCAATCAGCTTTGCTGGAAGCAATGCAGGAAAAGCAAGTAACAATTGGTGAAAATACTTTCAAACTGGAAGAGCCATTTTTGGTTTTGGCTACGCAAAATCCGATTGAACAAGAAGGAACTTACCCATTGCCTGAAGCACAAATGGACAGATTCATGATGAAAGTGGTGATTACTTATCCAACAAAGGAAGAAGAGCAATTAATCATTCGTCAAAACTTGCAGGCAAAGGCTTCTACAATAAATACAGTGGTTGACCCATCGCAAATAGTAGCGGCTCGTGAAGTGGTGAAAATGGTTTACATGGATGAAAAAATTGAGCGTTATATTTTAGATATAGTTTTCGCGACTCGTAAACCTGAAGATTATAAACTGCCAAGATTGAAACCGTTAATTAGCTATGGTGGCTCACCACGTGCAAGTATTAATCTGGCAATGGCTGCGAAAGCTTATGCATTCATTAAGCGCAGAGGTTATGTGATTCCTGAAGATGTTCGTGCAATTTGTTATGATGTAATGCGTCACAGAATTGGTTTGACTTACGAAGCCGAAGCAGAAAATATCACTACAGAAAATATTGTGAATGAAATTCTGAATGCTGTTGAAGTGCCATAGACAATTTGAAAATTTGAAGATGAGAAAATTTGAAAATTGAAATACAATGGAACGCTGATTAATTATGATTGTTAAGATTAGCGCAGATTAAAATCATAAATTATCATAAAAATCTGCGTCATCTGCGTTCTATAAAAACAAAAATGCTAAGTACTTCTGAAATATTAAAACGTGTTCGACAAATCGAGATTAAAACTCGAGGCTTGAGCAATCACATCTTCGCAGGTGAATACCACAGTGCGTTTAAAGGCAGAGGTATGAGTTTTAGCGAAGTTCGTGAATATCAATATGGCGATGATGTGAGAGCGATTGATTGGAATGTAACGGCTCGTTTCAAACATCCTTACATAAAAGTTTATGAAGAGGAACGTGAGTTGACTTTGATGTTGGTGGTGGATGTAAGTGGTAGCAGTCAGTTTGGGACACAGCATAAAATGAAAAACGAGTTGATGGCTGAAATATGCGCTGTACTTGCATTTTCAGCGATTAAAAACAATGATAAAGTGGGGTTGATGTTATTTAGCAGTGAAGTAGAAAAATTTATTTCACCTAAAAAAGGGAAGTCGCATATTCTTCGAATCATTCGTGAATTGCTGACTTATCAGCCAGTTCACAAAGGTACCGATGTTGGCAAAGCAATGAAATCGTTTAACAACATGGTGAAGAAACGTTGCATCACATTTTTGTTGAGTGATTTTATGTGCAATGATTATGAAGAAAGTTTGAAAATCACCTCAAAAAAACATGACCTGATTGGGTTGAATATTTATGATGAAGCGGAACGTCAAATGCCTATTGGTGGCTTGATGAACGTGTATGATCCTGAAACTGGTCAAACTTTTTTAGCTGATTTTAATGATAGAAAAGTAAGAGATCAATATCGTCAGGCATATTTGAATAGTGTGGTGAATTTCAAAACACAGTTTCAAAAAAATGGTGCTGGTGCTTTGCAGATTAGTACAAAAGATAATTATGTGCCGCTGTTGAGAAACTTTTTTAAATCGAGATAAAAGGCAAATTTGAAAATGGGGAGATGAGAAAATTTAAAAATTAAGATGCTTCGTTCCTCAGCAGGACAGCTAACTCGAAGCGTCATCCTAGA
>CAIQHW010000236.1 GCA_903871715.1 uncultured bacterium | reverse complement strand
GTTTTACAAAACAAAAAACTATACCAAATCGTTGGTTTATTATCAACGCTTGGCAGATGAATCGAGTTATAAAACTAATCAGATGGATGGCATTAGAGGCACAATGCGTTCAGCATTTTTGATTAGTAAAAATGATGTTTGTAAAACTTACGCTGAAAAATTAATCGCAGCTGAATCAGCCACTGATGAGGATTTAACGGAAGCTAATTTTTATTTAGGCAAAATGGAATTTGCCGACAACAATTTTGCTGATGCTGAAAAACATTTGAAATCTTCTTTAAAAATCAACAACGAACGGGCTGCCGAAGCAAAATATTTATTGGCAACCATCGCTTTGAAAAATAACAAAAACGAAGAAGCAGAAAGGTTGTGTTTTGATATTATCAATCAAACACCAGCTTATGATAATTGGGTTTGGAAATCGTTGTTGTTGTTGAGCGATGTGTATGTAGCAGAGAAACAATATTTTCAAGCACGAGCCACTTTAGAAACTTTGAAAGAAAGCACCAAAGATGCTACCACATTGAGTTTGGCTGATGAAAAATTAAAAGCAGTGATGAGTTTGGAACAAAGTGAAAACAGAATTAAGAAGGATACTTTGGAAAAATAAGCTTGTAAGGTTTATAAAGTTTTAAAGAAGAAGAAACGAAAAATAGAATTTAGCTGCAGCAGGGATTGCAGTGGAAATCCTTTTGCAGCGTAGGTTTTGAGCGTTGGCGCAAAAGATTGAAACGAAAAGCCCGAAGCCGCCATAAAAATCATCATCAAATTTTTGCTGCAAAATTTTATGTAAATTTGAAAATAATCTTGTGAAAAATGGAAGCTGCGAATGTGCCTTATTTAACGAATGAAAAAGTAAACCTTGCGCTGCAACTGGCTTCCAGCCAACCCAACGAGGCAATTTCGATTTTAGAAAAAATTTTGAATGATAATTCCAATCCTATTTCAGCGGCCGAAAAAGCTGATGTGCATTATCATTTGGCCGAAATTTATCGCACAAAAAAAAGCCAACATCGTGAGTTGAGACATTTGAAGGAATGTGTTAGTTTTTACAACAACGCTGGCGATTCGGAACGCAGTTTTTTATGCAATATTCATTTGGGTAGAATTTTTGCTAACCTTGGCAAATATGCTATGGCATTGAATTCGCTGATGAAGGCTTTGCAAATTGCTGTACAATTAAAAAATGTTCATTGGCAAATTAGAGCGCATAATAATTTGGGATTGTTGCATGGCAGAATGTTTAATTACGACAACAGCATCAAACATTTTTTAGAATCAAAATCGTTATTTAAAAATCATGCCATCAACGATGCTTTGCAATTGATGCGAACCAATTGTTTTTTGGGAAATGCTTACACTCGAATGCGATTGTTTGACCGAGCTGCCGACCATTTTATTTCGGCTTACAGCGAATTGAAAAATGATTTTCCGCCGAGCGATTATCTAATGCCCATCAGGGGTATGGCGTATTTGCACTTGGAACAAAATCAATTGAGCCAAGCAAAAATTTATTTGGATAAAGCCGAAAATTTTTTGGTTGACAAAGAAGATAATTATTCAAAAGTAAATTTGCTGATGTTGAAAGGCAGCTATTTTAAATTGAATCATGAAACCGAAAAAGCGGTTGCCATTTATGCCGAAGCATTGCAATTGGGCGAAAAAGAAAAAGTGTTAGTGTTGCAAATTGAAGCCTTGCACGAGCTGGCAAAATTGTATGAAGCCGCGAATGATTTTAAAAACAGTTTGGAATATTGGAAGCGATATTATGATTTGAAAACCAAAAATGTAGGCGATGAAAGTTTGTACAATGTGCAGGCATTAGAGTTGAAATATAAATTTGAAGAAGCGTTGAAAGCCAAGTCGGCAGCGGAAGAAGCGGTGGAGATGAAAGAACACATCATGCTGAATTTGAGTCATGAAATTCGTACACCGATGAATTCGATTCATGGTTTTTTGCAATTGTTAGAACGAACAGAATTAACCGATGAGCAGATAGAATATGTGTCGGTAATTGGAAAATCAACCGCCACTATTTTGGATATTATTGAAGATGTTTTGCAGCTTACAAAAATTTCTTCGGGCAACGAACAATTAGAAGAACGCGATTTTAATGTGGCTGATTTGCTGCACGAAATCAAACAAATTTTATCGTTGAAATGTTCACAAAATAATGTAGAGTTTGTGTGTGAAGTGTCTTCGGATGTGCCTTCTACGGTAAGAGGCGATGCTGGGCATTTGAAACAAGTGTTGTTGAATTTAGCCAACAATGCTGTGAAATTTTCAAACAACGCACCTGTAAAAATAGAAGTGTTGAGCAAGGGTTATCGAGCACCAATTTATGATTTGCAATTTAAAGTTAATGATAAAGGCATTGGCATTTCGCACGACCATTTGCCGCAAATTTTTGAAACATTTAATCCTGCAAGTTTTATTACCAACAAGCTGTATGGCGGCACTGGCTTGGGTTTGAATATTTGTAGAAAACTAACAGAGATGATGCACGGCTCTATTTATGTAACCAGCGAACTGGGAAAAGGCTCAACTTTTTATGTGAATTTACCACTGAAACGACCCAACCAAATAGAAAAACCAAAACACGAAAAGCAGAAAAATTTAGTGTTGATGGATATGGCAATTCGCATTTTGTTGGTGGAAGATAATTTGTTTAATCAAAAATTAGCGTCTAAATCAATCGAGTTGGCAATGCCAAAAGCCGCTGTGGATGTGGCAGAGAATGGTTTGATTGCGATTGAATTGTTGAACAAAAATGTTTACGACATTATTTTGATGGATATTCAAATGCCACAATTGAATGGTTATGAAACCACCGAAATTATCCGAAAGCAAATGCCAGAGCCAGTTTGCAGTATTCCTATTTTAGCGCAAACAGCCAATGTGATGAAAAGCGAAATGGATAAATGTTTTGAAGTGGGCATGAATGATTATATCTCAAAGCCTTTTGCCATCAACATTTTGATTGAAAAAATTCAAAACTTGGTGAAGAAATAATTATTTACTTCTTATTTTTTATCTGCTAACATTTCATCCAAAGTTTGCTGTGCAACACTGTGGTAGCCACTTCGAGCCTTTGCATAAATTTGATGCGCTAATTTTTTTCCACTTTCTGTTTTATTCATTTCGCCATATAAGGGCAACAAAAATTTACGACGACCAACGGTGCAAAGAAATTTATCCATAGCCTCAAAAGCCTTGCTGTAATTGTTTTTCAACGCTACGACATACCAAGCATCGGCAATTTCGCAATTGCTGCTGCCCGTAAAATGAAACTCGGCATCCAAATCATTCAATTGTTTTTCAGATAATTTTTCGGGCAAATTATTGATGAAATGCAACCACTCGTGTGTGCTCCATTTTGCTGCAATAGTTTTATCAACCAAATTGTCTTTAGTAAAATTATTGATTTGCACATCTACCGCATCAAACCTTGAAGAGTTGATGACTGGCGCATTTGCAGGCAAGCCAGGCGAATAAATCCAATCGTTAATATTCACTTCAGCCAATTTTTCTTTGTTTGGCGTAATCAAACTATCGTTTAAAACTTGTACAAATTCTTCTGTCGTTATTGATTTGAAAGCATGGTTTGAAAAGTAATTTTTCACAAACGCATCCCATTTTTCTCTGCCCACTTTTTCTTCCATCAATCGCAAAAACAAGTAGCCTTTGATGTAGGCAATATCGTTCATGCCATCATCTGGGTCTCTATCTTTTAGGTTCAATTTCAAATTCGTGTCGGGATTTTTTTCGCCCAAATCTTTTATCGTTTGCTTCACATCTTGCACACTCAAGCTGGCGAGCATTTCGCTGTAATCCTTGCCGTATAAGGCCTCCATGATGCGTTGTTCAAAATAAACCGTGAATCCTTCATTCAACCAAAAGTCGTTCCATGTAGCATTCGTAGTTAAATTTCCACTCCAACTATGCGCCAATTCATGCGCCACAAGCGATACCAAACTTCTATCGCCAGCCACCACAGTGGGCGTTGCAAAAGTTAAACATGGATTTTCCATGCCACCAAAAGGAAAACTTGGCGGCAACACAATCACATCGTATCTGCCCCAAGCATAAGCCCCATAAAGCTTTTCAGCCGCATCCACCATTTTTCCCATGTCGGCAAATTCCCAAGCCGTTTTTTCAACCATGGGCAATTCGGCATAAATGCCACAGCGATTATCAATTTTTTTGAAAGCAATTTCGCCCACAGCCAACGCCATCAAATAGCTGGGAATGGGCTTTGGTTGCGAATATTGGTACACCCCATCTTTGTTTAATTCGGTTGCATTATTTGCCACACTCATCACCGCCATCAAATTTTTTGGGCAATGAATGGTGGCATCATAAGTGAAGCGAATGCCTGGTCCATCTTGGCATGGAATCCATGTTCGAGCCAAAATTGCTTCGGATTGTGTGAACATAAATTTTTGCTTTTTGCCAGCCGTTTGCTCGGGCTGCAACCATTGAACAGCAGAGGCATTGGGCGATGTGTGGTAAAATATTTTTACCGATTTTGTGTTTGATGAAATAGGAATGTGCAACGCATTTCCCAAAAATTTTACGGTAGGTTTTAATTCAAATTTTGCAGCCGTTGAATCATCGTTCAACACGATTTTTTCGATTATTAAATCACGAGTATCAAAAATTATTTCGCTGGCATTGTTGTGCATTTCGATATTCCAATTCGCAAAACCGCTTAAAATATTTTTTTCAAAATCAACATTTAGATTGAGTGAAAGGTGCTTCACTACTGCATTTTCGGGTTGGGCAAAAGTGTGATAGTCTTTATACATATTGTTGTTGGTGTTATTTTTTAAAGAAGAATTGTTTGAATTGTTGCAACTAAAAATTGCAAAAAAAGTGGCGGCAAAAAAATATTTTTTCATCGAATAAAAATAGACAACAAATAATTTAGTGAATCATAAAAAAACAAGAAATTATTTTGTTGATGGTGCTAAACTAAATCGCACATCAATACCTGCTTTGATGGCGGTGATAGGAAAGCTGGATGAGGTAACTGGAATGGTTCTACGATAGTCGTAAAATATTTTCACATTTACCCGAGTGCTTGCTGCATAAGAGATGTAGGGCGATATGCCATAACTTTTCATACCTTTTGTGGGCACATTAATATTTTGGTCGAGTTTATAATCTACTGTTCTATCGCTTCTGTAAGATAAATCTAAACGAAACGTTAGGTCGTTATCCAACTTCACTTTTTTGTTTTGATATCGAACAGGTAACACTAATCCTTTTTTCTTGTAACCTACGCCTACTGTAATTTCGGCAGCACGAGTTTCGCTTAATTGGTAATCAATGAAACTCATGTTCAACATACGACTACGCTTATATTCAACTTTGGTGGTGAGATTATTTTTCCAAGTAACATCAATGCCTGCAAGTGGAGAAAAATTTTCGGTAATGCTCATCATTGGCACATTAAAATAGTTGATGAAATTGCGATTGAGCGAATCAACGGCAATAGGTTGTAAATTTCCATTGGTAAAACTACCTAATACAAAATCTGGATTAGTCATAAAACTACCTACATTGAAAGTACTGTTGTAAGCATGCGTAATGGTGGCTTGATTGATGTATTTTTTTAGCAAAGGAATTTTACTTAATCCTGTATAATTCACTCTCCAATTGGGTTTGGGCAATATTTTAAACAAATCATTGAGCGAACTATTTTGCAAATTTGGATTGGCATAAGTGGCTAAAAATGCAGGAATTAAAACAGCTTGCGAATATGGTCCATAGCCTTTGTAATAGGCAGGAAAGGAATCATCTTTCACTTGGCTAAATGGATTTTGAGTGCCTAATTTTTTTGAAATTTCGGTACGTTTATTTTCAAATTGAGTGAATAAACTAGATACGCCATTTTTATCCACCTTATCAAAAAAGGTATTGAGGGCAATAAAAGAAACTGAAAAACTTCCATTCACTACTTTGCTTAAAGCCGCGAAATTGCTCATGCTATCGGGCCGTTTAAAATTTTCAGAAAGATTTCGAGTGTAGGTTCTGGTAAAAGTTAAATCCACTTTCATGTCAGTAATAGGTTCCAATTGTACGGTGATATTTATCTTTTCCGAATGTCGTTGTGTAAATGGAGAAAACTGTGTAGGGTCGGCAGATAGCGCATTGATACCAGCCATACTGTATAAATAATTTGGCGACATTTGTTGCCCAGCCAAAAATCCAAATCCAGGTTGATTCCAAATGCTATCCATTCCTAAAAACCTTGTGCTTCTCATGTATCCAGGCAATACTGTTCCATTATCTTCTGAAATATTAGCAGTGATTCGTTTCAAGCTCATTAATGGTTTCAAGATGGTGTAAACAATTGGATTAAGTCGTGGTTCATCTTTTTTCTTTTGTTTTTTATCCGCTTTGTTGATTGCTTTTGCGTTTTTATCATCTTTTTTCAAGTCGTCTTTTTTATTGGGGTCTTCTTTGCCTTTATCAGCGGTACTTTGCTGCAATAATGTTTTAGTATTATAGCGTTTTAAAAATCCAATTTTGTTGTATAAATTGTTGAAATTAAACTCACCATTCAACTGTTCGTTTTGTGTATTTTGAATGGTGTTGCCCAATGTAGTATAGGCTAAAGGCGCAGTTGTCCAAGTGTAGGTGGCACCGTATGTTGCTCGTGAAGTTATCCAATCTAACAAAGGAATTTTGCTGAAAGGTAGATTGTAATTGACATTGCAGGTTTGATTATAGTTTACTGTTCGCTTCAATTGTTCGATGTGTTGAATAATAGTATCTTGTTTTGCTTTCGTATCAATGCGCCCGTAAGGCTCATCAATCCTCGATAAATTGGTGGCATTAAAATCAACCGTGATGCTTTTTGCAGGCTCATATTTCAATCCATAATTTCTACTCATGTTGAAATATTTGTTGAAGGTTGGTGGCAAATCCAAATCATCCGAATTAAATTTTCGTAAGTGCGATTCGCCATATTGCCTATCGGCATCAGCTTTAAAAGAAATGTTGCTGGGCAATGGGTTAAAATTTAAATCACGAATCAAAGCTGTCCATTTTCCACCCACATGAAACCAAGCAAAAGGCGTAATAGGCTTAGGTTTGATGGCATAATTATAACCAATGCCTCCTTTATATTTTTTCAACACATCGCTTACATAAGTAGGATTGTGTTTGCTGGTTTCAGTATAAGAATAGCTGATGTTGAAGTTTTCGATATTGGTGGGCAAATTCAATTTTCCCAAAGCTGTTTTTTTCGGGCGATTAATTCTTACATTGGTTAAGTTCCAACTTTTTATACCAACATAATCTTGCGCTACTTTTTTTATTGAGTCGGCATAAGTCTTGCCACGTAAGGCTTTGGCTTGTGCCAATTCATCTTTTAATTTCACATCTAACTGATATGGGTCGTATTGTGGATTGCTAAATTGCTCACTGGTACTGGCATACAAGGGCAATTTTAAACCAATCCATTTTGGAAATAATTTTCCAAAATCAAGGTTGCCAGCAATGTTGTATTGATAGAAGTTGTCTTTAAATCGCTGCGCTAACTTTTGCTCCAATGCACCATAACCAATGGTATGCAAACCGCCTGTTACAGTTATACTACCTAAGTCCGCCAATTTTAAATCAGCTCTTATCAAAGCTGCATAACCACCTTGTTCATCAAATCCGCTTAAGCGTAATTCATCAAACCAAACTTCTGCACATTTGCTTTGTCCATCATCGTTATCGCCAGCAATAGAGCCTTTTTGCGGATTGCGCACACCCAACATAATTGTTTTTACCATGCCCAAATCGGGTGTTCCCTTAACAGTTAAAACAATTCCATTGGCGTAGGTAACGCTGAAAGCCGCATAGTTAGGTTTGTTTCGGGCTATTCGTTTTTCTTTTAATCCTGTCATCGAATCTAACAACATATCAATATTGTTGGCATCGGGCCACACTGCACTTGGGTCGGTAGCACCTGCTGGTGTTACATTTAACGGTATGGCGTATTCATAATAATTGTCAGTAAAATCAGTACCAAAGCGGATAAAGGCATACAAGTCGTGATTGTTTAATGGTGTATTTCCAGTCACCGATTCGCAATGCACAAACTCTTGTAAATGCTGAAAGGTGCGCATATCCAACCCCAAATTTTTGTAAACCGCTTTAGCATCACCATCTGCCAAACCACATACGTGCAAATCAATTGATTGTTCGTTTTGCAACACATTGGCTTGTGTAGTTAATTGCTGTTGACGAATAACACCAGGTGGCGAAACATAACCCACTGGCTGCTTGGAAGAGTTTTCTTCTACACTAACAGCAGTAACATTAAAGTAAGAGCCAACATTATGGTCACTCGGTAATTGTTCGCCAGCTTGTGCTAAAGAAAAAGGATATTTGCGCCATTGATTTCGAGTAAATTGCAATTGAGGAAAGCGCATAATTATAGAGTCGTTGAAACCATTTAAATACATTCTTACAAAACGAATGGATTTGAAATCTTGAATTTCGCCAACTTTTTTTTCATAACTATTTATTGGTACTTTAAATTGATAATAGCGGACTGTGGTGGATGTGCCATCTGCCAATTTTACTGTAGCGTTGCGAATATCGTTGATAAAACTGCTGCCAATATTCATGTTGGGTGTGATGTGCACTCGATATTGAAAATAACTTTCGGATTGGCTCAAACTATTGTCTTTGTTAATGTCTTCTGTTTCAGGAATATTAGTGGCAGCAGTTGAATAACTTTCTGTTGATTGCGCATCTGTAGGCGAATTGCCTTGTGCATTATTAAACTTTTTGTAGCGCTGTAAAATTGGCGTAACAAAATTATCATAATCAGACCCTCTGTAGAAATGATAATCATCATTGGATGGATCAGCATTTACAATTGCTTTTACATAGCTGTTAAATGGCAGCCCATCGGCTCCAATACCTGTATTCACGGCATTCACATAATTGGCATATTGAGTTTGCTCTTGTGCATCATTACAACCATCATAACCCACATCTTGCAAGGCACGAACATTGGGGTCAAGGTCAAATGAGTTCGTTACTGGTTGTTCGTTCGTAGGCACAAAACCCCAAATGGTAGGCTGCTTATTGGTTACATCTGTTAGTGTACCAGGCAGCCCATTTTCATAAAATTTTCTACCGTCTTTTAAAATGTCTTCGCTAACGGTTCCTAAATTAAAATACAAATCGCCTGTATTGGTAGAAGCCGCACCATTATTGCTATACGGATCCATCATCCAAAACTCCACATACTCGATATTGGCTGCTTCAAAATCATTATAATCAATACTGCGCATAATTCCACCCCAGCGTTTTTGAGGATTGGCAAGCGTTCCATCATGGTTCATACCTTTCACATCAAAGTTATAGGGTCCTTTTCGGGTTGGATTAAAATACACATCAAACGATGTAAACGTAAGCGGAGTGCCAGGTGCTAATTGTTTATCAGGGAATAATTCGGTTTGAGCAATTTCTCTTACAAATAAATTCGATTGTTCAGTAGTGCTCGTTAAGTTAGATGGAAAGCCATTTCCAGTCCTAGTAAAAAATGGGTCAATGTTATACCAAGCTAATTTTGCACGGTTAAATCCATAACTCAAAGTATCGCTTTTTTGGTCGTGAGCTATAGCGTGCGATTCAGGAAATAATTCGGCTCCTGTTGCTCCTCTGGTGGCATAAGCAGGTGTGCTAGCTAATGCCCAGCTAGATAATGGAAATTTTAAATCGTAGCTGCTCGATGCCCCTTCAAAGTCATCAATGTATACTGTTCCATTTTTACCAATCGCCTTGCTATGTCCGGGCATAAATTTAGCGCCTTCGGCATTTAGCGTAATTTTCGATTTGTCTTTTGTTGAATAATTGGGCAGCTTGTTTAAAATGTTTGAAATGAATTGGCTTTGCTGATTGAAATGATAATCAACACCCATAATGCCATTGCTTATTGGATCATCACCTACCATTACATTGGTGGTAAATGGTCGTTCACTTAAGTGTAACCAAGTGGCACCAGCCGTCATGTGTTCGTTGATGTAATAATCAAACCTATTCCCAATAAAGGTTTTCACTTGCCCTAATCCCGAAAAAGCATTATTTTCAAATTTTATTTTGATGGGCTGACCACTATTTAAAATTCCATCGTTTAATATTTTTACTCTTCCTAAGTTGTAATCGACTGAGTAATCTACATTCTCTTTTAAGTCTTGCCCACCGCTTGAAACCTTTACTGAGCCTGGCGGTAAATTAAATGCACCCAAATAAATATCGCTGGTTGAATTTGATTTGTAACTGCCTTTGATGTTGAATCGATTTTTATCTGGATGCTGCTGTGCTTCTACCTTTGTGTTGTCATACAATTCTTGAAACACATAATTCTGTGCAATGTATTGGTCGTCTTGAGTGGTTTGAAATTTTGATTTTAAATCGCTGCCAAATGGCTCTATTACTGGAAAAATCAATCGGCCATTTTGAGGAATGATGGTGATGTTGGGCACAAAATCAAAAATACCATCAGGGTATGGGTCGTTTTGCGAATTCAATCTATCCAAATTTAACAGCTGCAATAATGGAATGCCTTTTACCGAACCTTCAGACAGGTAAGGTTTTTCTCCACCTCCCGATGTTAAATAAGTTACGTTCAACTTAAAATCATTCGGCGAAATTTGGTACGCTCCTAAAGAATAAATGTTCTTCATCATCCAACGCCACATAGGCAAAGCAGTATTAGCAGTTTGTCCTTTCAATAATTTTAAAAATAACACATTTTGCGAAGTGGGAACACTGCCCGCCGTGCCCGTGGTGTTTACGGTAGGCACATCATCCGAAAATTCGCCCACCTTATAATCTTTGCCATTGTAGGTATATTCATAAGCCACCGCCAACACGTCGCCAGCATTAAGGGTTTGGCTCAATGAAATAAAGCCTAATTGCGGATACAAAATAAATTCGGTAGCTGCCAATTTTCTGCCGTAAGTTTTTTCATAAGTCATCGGATTAGGGTCGTTTATAAAAATACCGCTTGTAACAGCACTTACAACAGTGTTTGTATTTCTACAGCTTGAATTGTTTTTCAAGTTTTGATATAAGGTATTATCGTTGTTATCAGGATAGATTTGTGAACCAGATTTTGTCCAAATTGCTTGATATGGTTTGTTTTCACCTAAATCCATAAAGCCAGCTACATCTCTCACATTATCTACAACACCAGTTCTGTTTGTAACCCATACTTCCACACGAGTTACATTTACACCCGATTGCACAATGGGTAATTTCTTTAACCATTTATCATAATTATCATGAAAAAATTGACCCAAAAAAAAGTGTTTGTTTTCTTCGTATTGGTCGGCTTGAATGGCAAAGGTTTGTGTTTGTGCGCCGCCTTGGATATTGATTTCTTCCGATTTAGATTTTTGTTGCGATAAAACTGTTGTTACATCTAATCGCCCAAATTTTAATTTTGTTTTGATGCCAAACAGCGTCTGGTTGCCTGTTATCAGCGAATTGTTCAAAGGCAAACTCACATTACCAGCGTTGATACTTTGAATAATTTCATCTTCATGCCCAGTGTATTCGAGCTTAATTTGATTTTCAAAATCGAAAGTGGCTTGGGTGTTGTAGTTGGTGGTGAGTTTTAATTTATCGCCAATTTTGCCTACTAAATTCATATTGATATTCATGTCGAAATTAAAACCTCCTTGTTTTTTTGCTGCTTGAATTAATGTAGGATTATCAACTATTTGGCGGTTCATCCCAAAAGTTAATTGCACATTTCCCGAAGGGCGAATATCCACACCACCAGGACCAAATAATCTATCAATCAACAAATTGCTACCCAACAGTTTTGGTTGAGCATTGCTGTTTAAAATTAAACTGTTGGCATTGTTTCTTTGTTTCCAATAATCAGTTTGTTGTTTGTCGTATTCATACTTCAAATACTCGTCGAAGCTCATGTAGGTGGGGTTTCTGTAAAAATTGCCACCAATAGTTTCGGTTAAAATGTATTTGTTTGTAGTGGGGTCATAATCTACTTTTTGAACAATGTTGGAAGGATTTTTTAGGTTGATATTATCAGGTGGTTTGTTGTTGATGAAATCACCATTTTGGTCTTGAATCGGATATTTCAATTGCAAACTATCTTCTACAATTTTAAAAATATTCACCTCGTTCATCAACGGCAAAAAAGTGGCTCTACTGCTGTAAATCACCAGCAGCAAAGCCATCACCAAACCAATCTTTTTTAGTTTTTTAATAATCACCGTTTCCTTTTTTTCTACATTCCTTTCAAAGCATCTTTAATCAACGCTTCGATAGAAACAATATTGGGTTGATTTTTTATCACTTTCATCAAAGCATTATCGGCTTGAGTTCTTGAAAAACCAAGTGCCATTAAAGCATTCAACGCTTCGGCTTGCATATTATTGTGTGCAAATGAAGTGGTGGCAATTCCTTTTAAATCGCCAGCTTTCATCATTTTATCTTTCAGCTCCAAAATCATGCGCTTAGCGGTTTTAGGACCTATGCCTTTTATTTTTTCCAACAATTTTTCGTTTTCAGAAATAATTGCTTGTTGAATTTCTTGTGGTGTTATAGATGATAAAATCATTCGAGCGGTAGAACAACCCACACCCGAAACGCTGATGAGTTGCTGAAACAAAATCTTTTCGCTTTCATCTGCAAAGCCAAACATCGTATGTGCATCTTCAGTTATTTGCAAATGCACTTGCAATTTTGTTTCCGATTCGTTTTGAATTTTGGTGTAAGTGTTTAGCGAAATATTAATGTGGTAGCCAATTCCATGATTATCTAAAATCACAAACGCTGGATTTTTTACCACCAATTTTCCTTGAATATACGAGTACATAATGCTTTCAAAATTTAGCCAACAAGATAAAAATTGGAATTAAAATTTGATGCGAACAATGAATTTGTTTGGTAAATTATATCTACAAACTGATGTTAGATTGAACAATAAAATACAAGTGTCATCAGCATTTCAACATCGTTTTTCGTTTTTCAAAAATGCAAATAGTAATTGCTTCTACACTTTTCACCTTACAAAATTGATGAAATAAACATGAAATAAAGTGCGCTAAAAAATTATTTTTGCGGTATGATTCAACAAACAATTAAAGGAATTTTAATTCCTGTTGGGGGGGCTGAAGACAAAGGTACTGATTTAGAAAAAGGTGTGATTGAACGTAATCGAATGAATTTTTTTGAACTCGGAATTTTAAAACAAATCGTTGATAAAATTGGCGGCGAAAAACGGATAGAAGTAGTTACTACAGCTTCATCTATAGCCGATGAAGTGATTGATAACTATGTATCAGCATTTCAAAAATTAGGCGATAGTAATGTGGGGCATATGCGTATTCGCGAACGCAAAGATGTGGATACTCCTGATATGTTAGAGCGCTTGCGCAAAGCTGATTGCATTATGTTTTCGGGTGGCAATCAATTGCGATTATCTTCCATTTTTGGAGGAACTGAATTTTTAGAGATTTTAAAACAACGCTATCACGATGAACCTTTTGTTATTGCAGGTACGAGTGCTGGTGCCATGGCAATGAGTCATACCATGATTTATGAAGGCAATGCAACTTCGGCACATTTAAAAGGTGAAGTGAAAATGACCACTGGCTTGGGTTTTATGGATAATGTGATTATCGATTCGCATTTTGATAAACGTGGGCGTTTTCCACGACTGGCACAAGCAGTGGCTGCAAACCCAGGTGCAATAGGCATTGGCTTGAGTGAAGATACTGGAGTGATGGTTGAAAATGGCAATCAAATTACTGCCATCGGCAGCGGTGCTGTTTATATTTTTGATGGAAAAAATATCGACCATAATAATATTGGTGATGCTGAAACGGGCAAACCAATTTCTTTTTCAAACATGATTGTACACATTATGTGCAGCGGCAATCGTTACAATACTTCTACACGAATTTTTGAGGCCAATGAAATTTTATTAGCCGAACATTAATTTGCAAATTTATTTTTCAAAAAAAAAGCCCCGAACTCTAATAAAATCGGGGCTTTTCGTTTAATGCAATTTTTTATTGCTTCACAATTTTGATGTTGGAATTTACCGAATTATTTTTCAAGTGTAATAAATAATTTCCATCAGCCCAGTCAATTGTAGGAATAATAAGCGATGATTTGTTTTCTAAATCTTGCTGATAAATAATTTGCCCCAACATGTTCATCACCTGCAAAGTGCCACTGAATGGCTGTTTGGCAAATTGCAATTCAAATTGTTGATGAAATGGATTGGGGAAATATTTCAAACCATTTAATAAACTAACATCATCAATGCCTGAAATGATAATAATTACTGGCATTGCAGCCGATGAATCTATACAACCATCGGCTGATGTGGCTGTTAAAACCACATGGTATGTGCCACTCGAAGTGTATTGATAGGTTGGTGTTGCTGTATTATCAGAACCACCATCACCAAAATTCCAACTGTATGAAGTTGCACCAGTGGTGCTATTTCCAAATTGAACAATGCCATTAGTATTGCTTACAACACCGATGTTTACTACTGGTAGCGGATTTACTATTACTGTTGTGTTGGCAGATGTGCCTGTGCAATTATTTGAATTAATGCTGCTCACAGTAAAATTGCCCGATTGATTTACTGTAATTGGATTGGTTGTTTGACTGTTGCTCCAAGTATAGTTGCCACTGTTGCTGCCCGATGCAGTAAGCGTTACACTGCCGCCTTGGCAAAATGTGGTGCTACTGCTTGGTGTAATGATGATTACTGGATTTGGATTTACAGTAACAGCCACAGCAGATGAAACGCCGGTGCAGCCATTGTTATCAGTGCCTGTTACAGTATAATTGCCAGATTGATTAACAGAAATGGAATTCCCTTTTTGTGAATTACTCCACGAATAGGTGTTTGCTCCGCTAGCATTAATTGTTACACTGCCGCCTTGGCAAAATGTGGTGTTCCCTGCTGCTGTGGCTAACACAGTTGGCGGAGTGAAAACATTAACAGTATCGATTGCTGAAGTATCAGCACTGCTGCATCCTGGCGCATTTACCGAAACAGAATAATTGCCAGATGCTGATGTGGTGTAGCTGCTATTTGTTGCAGTGTTAATTGGCGCACCTGCATTAAACCATTGATAAGTTAAGCCACTGCCAGTGTTGGCATTTAAAGTAATTGTATTTGGCGAGCAAGTATTTAAAGTGCTGGGCAAATTGGTAATATATGCTGGTGATTTGCCACTCGAGTTAATGGCTACAACCGTTGGTGTGCGCAGGCTATAACAATCATCTCCTTTTAAAATCCAGTCGTAAAAATAATAGTAGTACGCTCCATTTGCAATATCATTTCCGGTAATAGAAACTGGTCCATTCGTGTAAGGATAATTACCACCACTATTGTTTCTAATAAAATTAACGTTGGTAGTTGAAGTCGAAATTCCTAATTGTAAATTGCGCTCGGCGGGCAAACTAAAATTCAAAGTTATTCTGGTTGATGAATTTGGAATGTTAATAACCGTCGATTGCAACACTGTGCCATTGCTATCTCTCAATTCAATAGTTCTATTTCCTGCCGATTGAGAATAAACATACACCGATTGCAACAAGATTGGTGCTGTGCAATTAAACACCAAATAGTGATTAGCATTAGGGTTGCTGTTCGTTCCAATATTATCATTCGTTGCACCAACATGATAAACCGCACCTGCAATTTTTTCTTCGGCATAATAAGTTGTTGTAGATGAAATGGTTGGTGTGTTGTAAGAATTACCTGTAAATAAACTAGTACCGCCATTTGCTGCGGCATACCAATTGATTGAGTCGCCCACATTATTTGGTGTGGCATTAATTGTGAATGATGAAGATGCACATGCAGTACTACCAGTGGTTGCAGGACCAGCAGGCGGTCCAACTTTAATAAGCGTTGTTGTAGAATCTCTGCCACATGTGCCACCATCTGCAACTAATTTAACTGTATAAATGCCCGTAGAATAATTGTGAGATGCTGGATTAAAAGCATTGGAAGTTGTGGCATCACCAAAATTCCAAGTAAACTTATTTCCATTTATAGAAGTGTTTGTAAAATTAACTGTTAATGATGTATTGCAAGTTTGCGAAGCATCAACAGTGAAGCTTGCAGTGGTTGGCGAAGCCACATAAGCCGCACCTACACACACTTTGTTCCAAGCATTAGTAGTGGCAATGGTTGGTGTTGAACAACCGCCATAAAGTTCTGTAGAAGATAAAATAGAATAAAATCTTGCGTCGGCGTAAGTAGCTGTAGAAGTTAAATGAACAGTCAAAGTTCTGTAAGCAATTTCTGAAGCAGTATCTACGCCCAACGCTGCAATGTTGCTGGCTGAATTGCCAGTTGATAATAAATAAAACCAGTAAATTAATGGACCGTTATTGTTGTGTGGTTCGCCTTGCGAATCCCAATTTGCGCCTTGATAACAAACAGGTTGCGCTTGTGTACCATTCACACTGCCTGCTCCCGATAATGCTGGGTTCGACAATGTTCGTAACCCTTTGTGGTCGGGTGTTCCCGAAGTGGTACAAGTTATATCTGCACCCATAATCCAATCCCATTGTGTTGGTCGTGCAAAGCGTTCAATGCAGGTACCGAAAATATCGCTAAAGCCCTCATTCAAAGCATCGCACTCATTTGTCCCAGTTCCGCCTTGGCCTAATTGAGCAGTGTATGATGTTAATCCATGTGTTATTTCATGACCACAAACATCTAATCCTGTCATCATCAAAAAACCTTGTGATACATTGCCATCGCCATAAGTCATTTCTGTTCCATCCCAAAAAGCATTTACAAAATTGGTTTGATAGTGCATGTAACTATTTAAAGCCAAACCAGCGTTATCAATACTGTTTCTACCATGTTTTATTGAGTAAAAATCATACGTCATTTCCGCTCCCCAATGTGCATCTGTAGCAGCTTCATCGCCAGCTGCATTTATATTGTTCCAATTATCATTATTGTCTACAAAATCAACCCCATTACCTGCTCCAGTGGAGTTTCCGTTTTGCAAATTTAAAGTAGCAATACCAAGACCTCTTGTTGTTTCTTGTAAATGAAAAGTGGTTGGGGCAACACTATCCGTTTTAATAGTTCGAATGCCCGAATATTTGGTGTGCGCAATGCCAGTAGTACCAACGGTTTCAATCAAATTGTGAGATACCAAAATAGCACCATTTGTGACATCTACATATTGCATCGTTCTACTCATGGGTTCGGCTGCATAAATGTTAAAGGCATAACAAAGTTGATAACCATTTTTAGTTTTTAAAATTGTTAAATCACCTTTTGGAAAATAGGTGGCTGATTGATTTTTTGTGATAATTTTTAATTGCTTTTCTTCTTTTGCAATTTGCCATTTATAAACGCTTGCATTAATTTTATTCAAAGCCATTTGCAACGCATTTGCTTCGCTGATGGAGGTGGAATTTGTTGCATTAATATTGTTATAAATTTCGCCACCCATGCTTTCTACCACACCATTTCGCACATGCACAATGTACATCGAAGCCGCTACAGCAATGCCTTTGAATGTTTGTTGAAAGCGGTAATGCGTAAACCCAATTTTATCTTCTTGCGTGTTTAATAATTTCATACCATAATCGTTGGTCAGTTTAAAATTGGTTTGCATCCAGATTTGCAAATCGTTTAATGTCAAAGCATTTGATGTCATAAAATGTACATAATTGGGCACAGCCGAATGGTCGGTATATCGAATTAAATCAGCACCTTTAATTTTTTGATTGGCTGCAAAGCCTTTCAGAATAAGCTCTTCTGCTTTTGTTGTTTTGAAAAAAAGGAAAACAGAAAGTAAAACGAGTAGAAAATAATTTCGTTTCATGTGCAGTTGATTTTGTTTTTGTAAATGTTTTTTAGAATTCAAAAATAAAATTTTCAGCCCAATTATTTCCGGTTTTAAAGTAAATTTATTATTCCTAAAAATCCACTTCCAAATTTAATTCATTCGCCAAATTTTTCAGCTCGGGATGCGCTTCCACCATGGCATTAAACTTTTCCATTGGTGTGTAAATTTGTTTTTTACTAGATGAGATTGATTCTGTTTTTTGTTCTACTTTTTTTTCTTCTGCAATTTTTTCAGCCACATATTCTGTAGGTTTTTCTTCCACAACTGGAGTAGAAGCAATTGACTTTGGCGTGATCTTGTTTTTTAGATTTTCTAAAAAATTTCCCTTCATATTCAAGCTCGAACTATTTTCTGCCGAGCTGCCCGTTGGTTTAGAACCTGCTGTGGATAAAGGTTTTGAAGCTATTTCAGCAACTTTATTTTCAATCTGTGCAACAATTTTTTGTGGCGCAATTACTTCATCAGTTTTTTTTTTCTCGTCAATCGAAATGTTGTTAGGCACTGCAAAGGCTTGTGGTTGCTGCAACACTCGATTAAGGTAACACAATTTTATCAAACACATTTCTACATGCAACCGTCTGTTTTTTGCATTGCGATAATGCAAATCGCTATCGTTGATAATGTTTAATGCACTCAGCAAAAACGCCAGAGGTGTAGATTTGGCTTGATTAGCATAACGCAATTTCAACGCATCGGTAGCTTCTAATAATTGCACTGTGGCTGCATCTTTGCACATCAACAAATTTCTGAAATGCTCTGCCATGGCGTTTATCACGTTGTCGCCTTCAAATCCTTTCATCAAAATTTCTTGAAAACTTTGCAATACGGTTGCTCTATCTTCCACCAACATGGCTTCTGTCATTTTGAAATTAAATTCATAATCCAAAATGTTCAATTGGTCTAAAACCTCATTGGTATTGATGTTGCCGTTGCAAAAGCTTGCCATTTTATCAAACAAACTCAACGCATCTCTCATGCCGCCATCGGCTTTTTGTGCAATCAAATGCAAGGCTTCATCATTCACTTGCACATTTCTATCTGTAGCAATTTTGCGCAAATAAGCCACCATATCTTCCAACCGAATTCGTTTGAAATCGAACACTTGGCAACGACTCAAAATTGTTGGAATAATTTTTTGTTTTTCAGTAGTTGCTAAAATGAAAATGGCGTAGTGTGGCGGTTCTTCCAGCGTTTTTAAAAATGCGTTAAACGCTTGCGCAGTAAGCATGTGCACCTCATCAATAATGTACACTTTATATTTTACGCCTTGCGGCGGAATGCGCACTTGCTCTACCAATTTGCGAATATCATCCACCCCATTATTGCTGGCGGCATCCAATTCAAAAATATTGAAAGAAGAATTGCTGTTGAACGAAACACAGCTGCTGCATTCATTGCAAGGTTCTGAATCGGCTGTGAGATTTAAACAGTTGACCACTTTTGCTAAAATTCTAGCGTTGGTTGTTTTGCCCACACCTCTTGGTCCACAAAACAAAAACGCATGCGCTAACTGATTGCTGCGCAACGCATTTTTTAAAGTGGTGGTAATATGATTTTGCCCAACTACATCGTCAAACTTTACTGGACGGTACTTTCGGGCTGATACAACAAATGCTTTCATAATTTTTTTCGGTTACGAAATTAAAATTTTTAAACAGCGGAATTTTCTTTTTTTGAAAATAAAATCAACCATTACTTGCAGAAAACAGCAATCCTAAATCGGTATATTTAAGTCCAAATTTTTCGCTCAAATGTCGATTCGTTACGCTGCCTTTGTATAAATAAACGCCATGTCGTGTGCCATCATTGCCCCACAATAATTTTTCAAAACCCCCTACATCGCCCGCCCGTAGCAGCTTTCGAGTGAGTATGTTGCTAATGGCATAAGATGCAGTTCGTGCAAATCGGCTGGCAATATTAGGCACACAATAATGCACCACATCATACTTTTTAAAAGTTGGGTTGATGTGATTCGTAACTTCCGAAGTTTCAAAACAACCACCTTGGTCAATGCTCACATCCACAATCACCGAGCCTGCTTTCATGGTTTGCACCATTGCATCGCTCACCACCATGGCTGATTGACCAGCTTCGCTGTGCATGCTGCCAATGGCAATATCGGCAGTTTGCAATTCGCGTTTTAAAATATCTGGGTAAATAATTGAAGTGTAAACCCGTGTGCCAATGTTGTTTTGTAGGCGCATTAATTTATAAGTAGAATTATCAAACACTTTTACTTCGGCGCCAAGCCCAAGCGCAGTGCGGCTTGCAAACTCACCTACCACACCAGCACCTAACACCACCACTTTTGCCGGAGGCACACCTGTGATGCCGCCTAACAAAATTCCTTTGCCAGTTTTGTTGTCGCTCAATAATTCAGAAGCAATTAAAATAGCAGCATTGCCAGCTATTTCGCTCATGCTGCGCACAATTGGAAAAGTGTTGCTGCTATCTTTGATATACTCGAAAGCCAGTGCTGATGCACGTTTGGTTATCATTTTTTCTAACCACTCATTTTTCATAGCAGGCAAATGAATGGCAGAAATCACTATCTGATTGGGTTTTAGCCAATCCATTTCATCCAAACTTAGTGGTGCTACTTTTAAAATCACATCCGATTTTGAATACACTTCTTCGGATGAATAAATAATTTCGGCACCAGCTTCCGAAAAATCGACATCAAAAAAATTGGCAGGATCGCCTGATTTGGTTTCAATTAAAACACGATGACCATTATTTACTAAAATTGCAACCGATTCGGGTGTTAATGAAATTCGGTTTTCTTGAAAACTTTTTTCTTTCGGAATGCCAATGCAAAGCGATGAATTTTTTGATTTCAGCGGCACTAATTTTTCTTGCGGAGATAGATAGGACTGGCTTTCTAAGATGCCCGAGCTTTTCATTTTTAAAAGATTTTATTTCGATGAAATTTTTTTTGCAACAATTTTTCGTGAAAATTCGTTGAATATTTCGATGCTAATTTCTACTCTGTTTAAAGGTAATAATTTTTTTATCATTGCCGCCCATTCGATAAAACAAAAATC
>CAIQHW010000235.1 GCA_903871715.1 uncultured bacterium | reverse complement strand
AATAACCAAATGCGCACTATAAGGGTGGTAGTAACAAAGTAATATTATAAGCTTTTACCTTCGCCGATTGTTAAGACTTAGAAAGTTGGCTTCAATTATTCTTTTATAAACTTTGCCATCATCATTTTGCCATTGGTAGTAGTAGCCTTGATGAAATAGATGCCAGGAAAAAAGTGGGCAGTAGGCAGTAGGTAGTTTTCGGAAGAATTATCAAATACCAATTCACAATTAACAATTTGCCCTACTACATTCCGTACTTCTATTGTTTTTAAACTGCCAGCTGATAACCGAATACTTACAACTGATGAGGCTGGATTCGGATACAATTGCAATGTTGATGCTGCTGTTATATTCTCGACACCAGTTACTGTAATGGTGTAACAAAATGAAGTATCGGCACAACCATTAGTGGTTAAAGCTACTGCATAACTGCCCGATACGGCTGGAGTGAAGGTTTGATTTGTAGCACCTGCAACTGCTTTATTACCATTGTTGCAATCAATCCATTGATATGTTGTATTAGTAGCTGCACTTAATGTACCGCCTGATACACTCACCGATTTGTTGACTGGATTAACCGTAAAGTGCATAGTAATTAATGAATCACAACCTAAATAGTTAGTTAGATGATGGGTATAATTGCCTGATGATTTTAGAAAAGTGCCATAAAAATTAAAGCTATCATTTTTACATACAGATTGCGATACTGAAGCCACCGAAGGTTGTAAGATATTTAACTGCAATGAAATGATAGAGTCGCAATTGAAATGATTAGTAGTTAACACCGTATAACTGCCTGAGGAAGTAAAGAAATTACCGAGAAAATTATATCCACTACAAGCAGATTGGGTAATGTTTGCAGAGGTAGGCTGAGTACAAATTCTTTCATTGACTATCAATTTAGAAGTATTCCATAAATCGGCGCTGTTGGCTTTTCCATCTACATTTACAGCATTTAATACCCCCCAAAATGAAATCAAACCGGTGCCTGCTGCTGGTGCAATCCAACTAAATGTCTTTACATAAGTAGTCCCATTACCACCTGTGCCATTGGTAGCAAAAGTTGACGCACTTTGTTCTACCAAATTAACAGCATAATTGGTTGATGCAGCCATGTAATGAGTACTAACTGGTAAATTAGTAGTAAGCCATGTGCCTGCATTTATAGGTGAAGCTTGTGCCATTGTATCTTTTATGCAAGCCATTTGAAATCCAAATGCTTTTTGTGTAGTTGTACCATTGTTGATGCCTTTGATAGTAACCGTGTAAGCCATACCAGGCACATATCTGGTAGTGGGAATACCAGCCGAATCTAATTCGATACTCACAGAAATGTTTGCATTGGCGGTGGTTGCATGACAACCACTTCCACCAGAAAAACATCCTGCGTTGTTACTTGTTTCAGCACCAGTGCAATCAAAGCCATGCGTAGCAGCTCCTTTTTTATAGCTTGTTAAGGTAAGATAGGCTATGACCAACAAGGTGGTAAACAAAGCAATTTTATTTTTCATTTCTACGATTTTTTGAACCGCAAATGTAATCTAAGACGTAGGTTCTAAAATTATATTTAGGTTAAGTTAATATTAAAATAAAGCCGCATGTTTAATATTACAATTGTTAATCTTTTTGTATCTATTTAGAAATGCACTTTATTTTGAAACAAAGCAACTAACTTTTTCGCAATACGTATTACTGCTAACTTAAATTTCTTAACACCTTATTTATACCAGTCCTATACATTACAAGGTAGTTT
>CAIQHW010000234.1 GCA_903871715.1 uncultured bacterium | reverse complement strand
GGTGATCATGTGGGCTCCTGTTGTTTGTTTGTTTTTTAAAGAAAAGAGAAAAAGATTGGAAGAGATGAGTTTTTTCCTTTTTCGTTTTGCATAATGCTGTCAACCAAGTTTATACAAGACTTGAACTCTTTTGGACACAAATAATCTGTAAAAAGAGAAGTGAAATTTGAATCTTGTTTGTCAATTACTTGAATAAAAACAAATTTTGAATAACAATGAAGCGAACCTTCAGGATTATATTTTGGATAAGCCACATCGACTTTTGTGTAGTCATAAAAATCATTAAACACTTTCAAGCTCGAATCAGTTGACAAATTACCATAGTAATTTTCATGTAGTTTTTCTTCATCACAATACTTTTTGTTAATAAACCACATTCCATTTGAATCAACTTGAAACACTTGATAGCAAGGAATTTCAACGCAAGTTGAATCTTGGTTATAAATGGTACTAAAAATTACAAACGTCAATTTTTTGAAATTGAGATTATCTTTTTTGTTTGGGAAATTGCATCCAAACAAAAAAAGAAGAAAACAGAAAAATAAAATTTTGATTTTCACAAAACAAATTTAAACAAAAAAAGAGCAACCCATTTCTGAGTTGCTCTTTCATTTTATTGGCAATAATTCTGATTTAAAATTACGCCTTAAACTCTCTTCTAATCACATTCAATGCACCACCTTCTTTAAACCAGCCAATTTGTGATTCGTTGTAAGTGTGATTCACTGTAATGTTTTCAGAGCTGCCATCTTTGTGATGTAAAACCACTGTCAATGGTGTGTTTGGAGCAAATGTTGTTAAACCAACAATATCCATTTTATCATCTTCCTGGATTTTATTGTAATCCTCTTTGTTAGCAAAAGTTAATGCCAACATGCCTTGTTTTTTCAAATTGGTTTCGTGAATACGAGCAAACGATTTTACCAAAATTGCACGAACACCTAAATGACGAGGCTCCATAGCTGCATGTTCACGGCTTGAACCTTCACCATAATTTTCATCACCTACCACAATAGCTCCAATGCCAGCGGCTTTGTAAGCACGTTGAACATCAGGTACAGCGCCATATTCGCCAGTGATTTCATTTTTAACCGAATTGATTTTTTCGTTGAAAAAATTCTGTGCACCAATCAACATATTGTTGCTGATGTTATCTAAATGACCACGGAATTTCAACCACGGACCAGCCATTGAAATATGGTCGGTTGTACATTTTCCTTTTGCTTTAATCAATAAATTTAAACCTAATAAATCTTTTCCTTCCCAAGCCGAAAATGGTTGCAATAATTGCAAACGCTTTGAATCACTTGCTACCACTACGTTTACGCCGCTGCCATCTTTCATCGGTGCTTCATAGCCTGCATCTTCCACAGCAAATCCTTTGGTTGGTAATTCATCACCAAAAGGTGCATCCAATTTTACTTGTTCGCCTTTTTCGTTAGTTAAAGTATCAGTCAATGGATTAAATCCTAAATCACCGGCAATAGCTAATGCTGTAACGATTTCGGGTGAAGCCACAAACGCATAAGTGTTTGGATTACCATCTTGTCGAGCAGCAAAGTTTCTGTTGAACGAATGAATGATGCTGTTTTTTTCTTTCTTTTCAGCACCTACACGGCTCCACATTCCAATACATGGACCACATGCATTTGCAAAAACTTTAGCACCAATTTTATCAAACACATCAATAAATCCATCACGAGCAATGGTATAACGAATTTGCTCAGAACCAGGATTGATGCCGAATTCAGCTTTTGATTTCAAACCTTTTTCTGAAACCTGTTTTGCTAAACTCACAGCTCTTGAAATATCTTCGTAAGAAGAGTTGGTGCAACTTCCAATCAAACCCACTTCAATTTTAGCAGGCCAGTTATTAGCCACCATTGCTTCTTTCATTTTTGAAATTGGCGTAGCTAAATCTGGTGTGAAAGGTCCGTTGATATATGGTTCCAACTCACTTAAATTAATTTCAATTACTTCGTCAAAATATTTTTCAGGAGAAGCATAACATTCAGCATCGCCAGTTAAATGTTGAGCAATTCCATCAGCCAAAGTTGCAACATCAGCTCTGCCAGTAGCTTTCAAGTAGCGGCTCATACTTTCATCATAACCAAATGTTGAAGTGGTAGCACCAATTTCAGCACCCATG
>CAIQHW010000233.1 GCA_903871715.1 uncultured bacterium | reverse complement strand
GGGTATAGCAAACAAACAGGGCATCATACCCCTTTATATTCAACACCACAACAAATAGAATCAACCGACCATGCTGTTGAAATGATTATTAAACATGGTGTTGCAAAAAATCAAATAGTTATTGGTTCAGGTTTTTATGGCAGATTGTTTCTGGTAGAATCTGCAGCAGTTGATTTGTATCAACCTGCAAAATTTCATCATACAGCCAGTTACAAATTGCTTGTTGATAGTATTTACAACAATGGTTTTGAATTAAAATGGGATTCGGTTGCACAAGCTCCGTATGCAATTAACGTGAAACGAAAATTATTTTTTACTTACGAAAATGAAAAATCAGTTGACTTGAAAACAAAGTATGCAATTCGTGAAAAGCTTGGTGGTATTATGTTTTGGCAATTGTATGATGATAAATTTCACGGTGGGTTGTTGGATGCAATAAGCAAACAGTTGCATCATTGAAATAAAATCACCCCCAATTATTTTTTTATTTTCGTAGCAAATATTTCTCATCATGCCCATTTCTTTAGAAACTAAACAAAAAATATTTTCACTACTCAAAACTGCTATGCTAAAGCATTGTCCGCCATTGGTCAATAATAAAAACAAAGCCGAAGCCTTTGAAGTAATTGGAAATATTCCCACCGAATATGGCAGCAAAAAAACAATAGTATCAGGCATGTATATGGCTTCCATAGCGTTTCGTACCGATTCTGTTGTGTTTTATTTTTTTCCGTGTTACATGAATGAAGCGGCTTTTAAGCCTTTAGCGCCTAATACTTGGAAATTGTTGAAAGGCAAAACTTGTTTTCATTTTAAAAAGGAGAATGATTTTAATGAACAAGAAATTGAAGCGCTTTTTAAAAAAGGAATGGAATTTTATAAAAAACAAGGTTGGCTGAAATAAATAACAGCAGAGTACTTCAGCCAATTCTGTGTTGTTTTGAATCAAATTATTTCAAAAGCCCACGATAATAACTTGCCATTTTTTCATTCCCCTTTTTCCCAAAGGCAAAAGCTAAATAATTTATCGCCAATTTATTTTTGGGATTGGCTGCAAACACTTTCCCCCAGCAATCTATGGCATTATCCATGTAATTATTGTTGGCATAAACTACACCATAATTCAGCATTTCTTCGGGCGATAAATTTTCTGATAAATAGGGATATGATTGGTTTAAAAACTTCAAACTACCAGCCCAGTCCGACTTTTGCATGTGCAGCATCATCAAGGCTTCAGCCACTGTTTCGCAGGTTGAATCGTGATGATAATATTCTGTAAGTAAGGAATCGGCTAGTCGCATATTGCCTTTATACATAGCTGCCAAACCGTTGCAATCATTCATGTTAGTGCGCTTCATGATGTTGCAAACTACAATTCCGTCCTGGAAAATTTGATGATATGCTGGTGCTTTTTCAAATTTATCGGTAATAAATTGAGCATTCATGAATTTTCTACTCAAGATATGATAATTCCATTTTTCCATCGAACGTCGCTTAAAACCACATTCTACCACTTTTATTTTTTTGAGATGGTATTTATTTTTTATCAAATCATACAACACCGCAGTTGAATTAGTGGCTATGGTAATAGTGTCTTTTGTTTCATTAATCTTGTCGTTTTTGATGAGCCATTCAAGCGACATTTGGGTGCATAAATTCCAATAATCTTGGTCAAAATTCACATCGTTTTGTTGTGTGCCACCACTAATTTCATTGTAGTACATATATTCAAAAGGATGGTTTTTTGTCATCCAAAATATAGGGTGAATAAGGGTTGTAATAATTAATACACCAACTACTGATTTTAAAATGATTGATTTTATTTTACAGATTAAAAAGTTAAGACTATATACAGCAATGATGACGTAAAATGGATACACAAATAATAAATGCCTCCATGAATCATAGAACACCGCATTATTCTTTAGCGCCATTATTACAGGAAATAATGCTGCTAAAAAAATAATGAGCAAATTGCTTTTTAGTTTTTTGATTTCAAAAATTGTCATCATTACCAATCCGATCGGGAAAATAAATAGCAGCACCGTAGGCACCGTATTTGAAAAATTAACCCACAAATATTCTTTGGTTTCGATGTCGGTAGTGTTCACGATTTCGCCCATAAATAAAATAGGAATCCTTTGTGGGAAGTGCATGACAACGCCTAAACTATATTGTAATCGCTCTAATGGCGCAGCAATTAAATAGGGCCAAAAAATAAGTGTAAACACAAAACTAATAACCACAATCAATGCTAATTGCAGCAAAAATTTGACTTGATTTTCGCTAATTATTTTTCGTAAATCTTTATCAAAAAAATATTTTAACGCCAATAAAATTCCGAAATATCCAATCAACACAATGCCGCCAACTCTTGTAGATAGAGCAATACCGAGGCTAATCGCCAACCAAACTGCGGATGATTTTTTAAGAATATTTTCTGCCGCAAAAAATTTGATGATAAAATAAACCGTCATTACATAACCCATTGCAAACGGAATATCTTTTGCATTTAAATAAGCATTTCCTAAAAAAGTTGGCGTTAAAAATAAAAACCAAATTGCTAGCAAAGCATATATATAATCGAAGCCGAGCAGCAGCACGATGAGCCCAGTAAAAAAAATGGTGAGCAACGCACAGCACTGAATTAACACATGTCTAATGTTATACTCTTGCTCATTTCTTTCACCAAAAAGATGATTGACAGAACAAGCAATCATGTCGAAAAAACTGCCGTAAGTTCTAATTAAAATTGGGATACGATACCCATTTTCTAATTTAGGAACTAAATAAGTAGTGTCTTTTAAACCTGATGTTAAGTAGCGAATATTTTCTTTGCCATATTCGTTGTTAAACATTTCATCGCTGTGATAACCCACATTATAGCCTCGAATAAATAAAATCAAAGCCATCAAAATTAAACTGGCATAAAACGTTGTTTTTATTTTTGGC
>CAIQHW010000232.1 GCA_903871715.1 uncultured bacterium | reverse complement strand
CGTTGTTTGGCAACATCAGTTGTTATCACACAGGCAATCACGACCCAGGTTTAGTGAAAGTGAGTGGAAAATTATTGCCCAACATCTCGTTTGAAAGTGCCGAAGCTGCTGTGTTTGCAGAAATCGAAAAATTATGCAACGAAATAATTGATGAACAAGAATTGCAAAAAGTGAAAAACAAAATTGAATCAACACATCAATTTAGCAATGTTGATTTGGGCGAACGAGCATTCAGCTTGGCTTACTATGAATTGTTGTTCAATGATACAAACCGCATCAACACTGATTTTGAGTATTACCAAAAAGTGACAACTCAAGATGTGCAACGTGTAGCGAAAGAAATTTTCAGAAAAGAAAATTGTAGCACAATGTATTATGAAGCAATGAAATAGTTCATAAAGAATTATTGAAGAAGTTTTTTGAAAATGAAATTCAATTCATTACTTAAAGAATGCAAAATAAAATTTGTTCGCAGCAGTGGCGCAGGCGGACAGAATGTGAACAAAGTAGCTTCGCAAGCCGAGTTGTATTTTGATGTGTGGCAAAGCAAAATTTTAACTGCCGAACAAAAGAAAATTATTGCAGAAAAATTAGCCAACAAAATGAGTAGCGAAGGCATTTTGCAGTTGCAAAACCAAACCGACAGAAGTCAGTTGGGCAACAAAGAAAAGGTGCAAAGAAAGTTTTTAGCAGTGGTAGAAAAAGCTTTAACGCCGAAGAAAAAACGACTGAAAACAAAAGTGACAAAAGCAGCGAAAGAGAAAAGAATAAAAATCAAAAAAGTGGTTGGCGAAAAAAAGCAATCACGAAAAAAAATTAACCCAAAAGAAATTTAAACATGCTCAACAGAACCATAGCTCCAGCTTTTCAGCCGATTCCCGAAATTAAAATTCCTGCGTTAGAAAAATCAACATTGGATAATGGGTTGGCTGTAAATGTGCTGCCTTTGCACAATTCACCGATTATTGATTTTACTATCAGCGTTAATGCAGGTAGTATTGTTGAAAATAAAATGCTGGTAGCATCATTTGCCAACCGGCAAATGCAGGAAGGAACGGCGTTGCACAGCGGTTTGCAAATTGCCGACCACTTCGATTTTTTTGGTGCAACTCTAAAATTAAATTGTGGAACGGATGAAGCAGTGATTGGTTTTACAGGTTTGAAAAAACATTTCAAAGCCTTGCTGCCAATGATCCAAGAGATGATTTTGCAACCAACATTTAGCGAAAAAGAATTGCAGAATAATGTGAACAGGAGTAAAGATAGTTTTCGCCAAAGCATGCAAAAGCCCGAATATTTATGCAAAAGAATTTTTAGCAACAAAATGTTTGGCACCAATCATCCTTATGGAAGAATGGTGGAAGAAG
This sequence comes from uncultured bacterium, assembly GCA_903871715.1. Lineage (GTDB taxonomy): Bacteria > Bacteroidota > Bacteroidia > Chitinophagales > CAIODY01 > CAIODY01. Next base: position 708 of record CAIQHW010000232.1, on the reverse strand, counting down.
CGCATTACGACAATGTTTCAGCCGATGAATTGAAATCATTTCACCAGCAATTTTATTTACCCAACAATGCTTTGGCGTTGTTAGCAGGCGATGTAGATGATTCGATGTTGAAAGACGTTGAAAATTTATTCAGCTCGAAACATTGGCACAGCAATGCTTTGCAGCCAATTCAATTTCCAGACAGCTCAATTTCGGAAGAAAGAAAAATTCATCAAAGTCGTGAAAACTCGGTACAAAGCAGCATCCGTATTGGGCAACATACCATCAACAGAAAACATCCTGATGCAACTATTTTACGATTGACCAATACCATATTTGGCGGCTATTTCGGCAGCCGATTGATGATGAATATAAGAGAAGATAAAGGCTATACTTATGGTATTCATTCGGGTGTTTCTTTCAATAAATTGGCAAGTTATCATTATATTAAAACTGAAGTGGGTAAAGAGGTTTGCGATGATGCTATCAACGAAATTTATAAGGAAATTGAAATCCTTCAAAATGAGAAAGTAGATGCTGATGAGTTGGGTAAAGTAAAAAATTATATGCTTGGCAGTTATTTAGAAGACTTGGGAAATATTTTTCAAATGAGTTCGTTGTATTTATCGTATTTGCAACAAGGCTTAACTTTGCAAGATTATTACGAAGCCATTGAAACCATTAGAAATGCTGGCATTGACGATGTTTTAAATTGTGCTCAAAAATATT
>CAIQHW010000231.1 GCA_903871715.1 uncultured bacterium | reverse complement strand
TTTTGACGACATCATTGAAAATGTTTTGCATCGGTTAAAAGACAGACCCAATCAGCCTCCGCCACCCCGATAATTTATTCGTTATCTATTTGCAAATAATACTTTTCAATTGCCGTTAGTAATTCTATTCTGTTTATTTTTGGCAATCGAATTTTAATTTTTCAATGAAAAAAATATTACTTCTTTCAACCGTTTTCATTTTTGCTAATTTGTATTCACATGCACAAGGCTTCTACATTGGTTTGCAGGGCGGCTTACACAATGTTTGGATAAGCAACACCAATCCGTTGTGGAGTACAATTGATTCTCTTTCAAAAGACAAATCAAAAGATAAAATTTCTTCTTTGGGCAATGTTTTTAAAGCTGGAATTGGATTGCAGGCTGGCTTTGATATTAACAAACATATTGGCATTGTTGCCGAATTAAATTATGTTGGGCAAGGTTATAAATATCAAGATAGCACGGTTTCAAAAGGCATTATCAGCGGTGAATATTCAAGCACTTACATTCAAATTCCGTTGATGGTTAAACTTACTTCGGGCAAAGATGGCAATGGTATTTTTATTATGGGCGGTCCAAATTATAGTTTGCTGCAAACCGCTACACTTACCGAATCAGTAGCAAATACAAGCTCAGTTACTACAGATTTAAACGCAAAAAATTATATCGTAAAACAAGATGTTGGCATCACAGCAGCCGTTGGTATTCAGTTTAAAGCTGCCGAACATTTTCAATTCACTTTCGGCTTCAAAGGAATTTTTGGATTGACTGATTTGAACAATTTAAAATCAAGTGCGAAAACTTTTTCGCCACCTTCAATTAGCAATGGTTCAGTTGGATTGAACCTTGGATTTGCTTATCATTTTTAAATTTTTTGCCACAACAATTTCCTGCTGAAAAATGTTTTACACCAAATTCATTTTTCAATCATTAATTTTATTGCATGAAAATAGGCATTGTATGTTATCCAACTTATGGCGGAAGCGGTGTTGTAGCTACTGAATTGGGAAAAGCTTTGGCAGATAAAGGTCATTTGGTTCACTTCATTTCTTACAAACAACCAGCCCGTTTAGAATCATTTCATGAACGCATTTTTTATCACGAAGTAACAGTGAATAATTATCCGTTGTTCGATTATCCACCTTATGAATCAGCATTAGTGGGCAAATTGGTAGATGTAATCGAAAACGAAAATTTAGATTTATTGCACGTGCATTATGCCATACCACATGCAGCAGCTGCTTACATGGCTAAACAAATTTTGGCTTCAAAAAATAAATGTATTCCTTACATCACCACTTTACATGGTACAGATATTACGTTGGTGGGCAAAGATGAAGCCTTCCGACCATTGGTTGCTTTTTCCATTGAAGAATCAGATGGCATTACAACTGTTTCAGAAAATTTAAAAATCGAAACTGTTGATACTTTTAAAATCACAAAGCCAATTGAAGTGATTCCAAACTTTGTTGATTTGAAGCGGTTTCAGAAAAGCAACAAAGA
>CAIQHW010000230.1 GCA_903871715.1 uncultured bacterium | reverse complement strand
TGTGGGCTATTTATGAAAATGAAATTACTTTTCACGAACCAAAATTAATGCGCTTGTTTGCCATTTATTGGTTGTTGAAAGGCAATGATTTGCCACCTTGGACAGAGTTTGAAGGCATGGATAGAAAATATATTTTCGACAAAGCCAAGCAAATATTTCCACGAGCTATCGAGTTTTCATTGCACGATGAATTGGATGAAATTGGCTTTGCCGAATTGGGCGAACAATGGGAAAATGAATTGGCAGCCATGAATCAACCAGCGAATATTGTATTGCGAACTAACACTTTAAAAACCACCAAACGTGAGCTGCAAAAGGCTTTGCAAAAAGATGATATGATAACTTTGCCAGTAGAGGAAGCACATGATGCTTTGGTGTTAACCGAAAGAAAAAATGTATTTGCGCATCTGCTGTTTAAGCAAGGACATTTTGAAGTTCAAGATGCAGGCTCACAAATGATTGCTCAATTTATGGATGTGCAACCAAGCATGAGAGTGATTGATGCTTGTGCTGGGGCAGGCGGAAAAGCTTTGCAAATAGCCACTTTGATGGAAAACAAAGGACGCATAATAGCTATGGATGTGGAAGAAAAAAAGTTAGCTGAATTGCGTCAACGAGCCAGAAGAAATGGGGTGAGCATTATCGAAACAAAATTTATTGAATCATCTAAAACAATAAAACGGTTAAAAGAAACTGCCGACAGATTGTTGCTAGATGTGCCTTGCAGCGGCTGTGGTGTAATGAAACGCAACCCCGATGCAAAATACAGAATTGATAAAAAATTCATCGAACGATTGCTAATTACGCAACAAGATATTTTACAGCGCTATTCGCAAATGCTGAAACCAAAAGGCTTGATGGTGTATGCCACTTGCAGTTTGTTGTCTTCAGAAAATAAAATGCAGGTAGAAAAATTTCTAAAAGCAAATCCTACTTTTGAATTGATTGATGAGAAAACCCTTTATCCATCTATATTTGGCTTTGATGGATTTTATATGGCTAAGATGCGAAAGGCACAATGTGCTCAATAGACGATTAAGCCAACTTTCAAAAATTCTGTATTAATATTGTTTCGATGAAATTTTATTCCATTTTTTTATTGTCGATTCTATTAACAAAAATTTTAATTGCGCAAGACAATTATGAAATTCAAGTCTACGGTTCTGCTACGCAAACTAAAGGCAGCACCATGTTCGAATCGCATACCAATTTCACCTTCGATGGTGAGAAAAATAGCAATGATGGAGTTCGACCAACACATCATGCCTTTCATGAAACAGTTGAAATCACAACTGGAATCACTAATTGTTTTGAGTTAGGATTTTATTTGTTCACGAATTATACGTCGCCTTTTGGATTTCAATTTGTTGGCACTCATATTCGCCCGAGAGTTTGTGCGCCACAAAGTTGGAAGTTACCAATTGGCTTAAGTTTATCAGCAGAGTTAGGCACTCAAAAAGCTGAGTACGCCGATGATACTTGGAGTTTGGAATTGCGACCTATTATTGATAAACAAGTAAAAAAGTTTTATTGGTCATTCAATCCAACATTAGGAGTTTCATTAAAAAGTAATCAGAATAATTCAACGCCCGTATTTGAACCGAATTTAAAACTGGCTTACCAAGCTTTTAAAAACTGGAATATTGGTGTGGAGTATTTCGGTGCCACAGGAAAAATCAACAATTTCGAAGCCATTCAAAATCAGCAGCATGCTTTGTTTCTGGCATTTGATATGCTAAACAATACAAAGTGGGAATTGAATTTTGGGCCAGGTTACGGCTTAACAAATTCAACTGATCGCTTTGTTTTCAAAATGTATTTCGGACGAAGAATTAATTGGAAAACAAAATCAACCGCAGCAAAATGAAATCGTTTTTTTTAGGATTGCTACTTTTAATCTCTTGCATCGGAAATGTTTTTTCTCAAAATGAAAAACCATCCGAAATGCATTTTTTTGCTCGAAATGTAATTGTTGGCGCTGCTCAAATTAAATTGTATTTGCCTGATTTGCAAAACAAGAAAGTTGCTTTGGTAGTGAATCCCACAAGCATGATCGGCAAATCGCATTTGTTAGATTCATTGCTAAAATTGAAAATTAATGTGGTTAAAATTTTCGCACCCGAACATGGTTTCAGAGGCGATGCTGATGCAGGTGAAGAATTAAAAAATGATGTAGATGAAAAAACAAACTTACCAATTGTCAGTTTGTATGGTAATCACAAAAAGCCTACTGATGCTGATTTGAAAGATGTGGATGTGATTGTTTTTGATATTCAAGATGTAGGTGCTCGATTTTATACTTACATATCAACACTGCATTTTGTAATGCAAGCCGCTGCTGAACATGAAAAACAATTAATCATTTTTGACCGACCAAATCCTAACGGACATTTTGTAGATGGCCCAGTTTTGGAAATGAAAAATAAATCCTTCGTAGGTATGCATCCAGTACCTGTAGCACATGGCATGACGATTGGCGAATATGCAAAAATGGTAAATGAAGAAAACTGGCTAGATGAAAATGGCAAACATTTGCACTGCGACTTAAAAATAATTCCTTGTAAAAATTATAATCATCATACCTTCTATCGATTGCCAGTAAAGCCTTCGCCAAATTTGCCAAGTATGAAATCGATTTATTTATACCCTTCACTTTGTTTTTTTGAAGGAACAGTTATCAGCTTAGGACGTGGCACTAACAAGCCTTTTCAGCAATTTGGTCATCCTGATTTAAAAAATTATGATTATACTTTTACACCAAAAAGTATGAGTGGTGCAAAATCACCACCGTGTTTAAATCAACCATGTTTTGGAAAAAATTTAAGTGCCAAACCAATTGACTCATTGCAACTTTTAGCAAAAGTTGATGTAAGTTTTTTGATTGAAGCCTACAAAAATTTTCCGCAAAAAGAAAAATTTTTCACTAACTTTTTTCTTTCTTTGGCAGGTACCGAAAAATTACGACAACAAATTGAGCAAGGCTTAAATGCTGATGAAATAAGGACTTCATGGCA
>CAIQHW010000229.1 GCA_903871715.1 uncultured bacterium | reverse complement strand
TTCAATTCAATAGTAATCGTTTCAACTGCCTTTTTAATTTTTTCTTTAGCCACATTCATCGGCGTATAATCAGCTATGGCGGCTGCACAAACGGCAATATCGTTTTCAGAAAATAATTTTGTGGCGTTATCTAACATACTTTGTGCAGTAGTACAACTAATGATTTTTATGTTGGAATTTTGTGGTCTAAGTTGTGTAACACCCAATAGCAAAGTAACCGATGCGCCTGCATTTGCAGCAGTTTCAGCAATCGCAATGCCCATTTTTCCTGAACTATTATTTCCAATAAATCTAACAGGATCGAGCATTTCATGCGTTGCGCCAGCGGTGATTAAAATTTTTTTACCGCCTAATTTTTCAAGATTTTTTTTTTCGACAAAATAATTTTCAACCCAATTTAAAATCGTTTCAGGTTCAGCCATTCTGCCTTTGCCTACCAAACCACTGGCTAATTCGCCGTCTTCCACATCAATTAAATGATTGCCGAAAGATTGTAATTGTTCTACATTTTTTTTTGTTGAAGGATGCAACCACATATCCAAATCCATAGCTGGCGCAAATGCCACTGGGCATTTTGCCGACAGATAAATTGCCATTAATAAATTATCGCAAATGCCATTACTCATTTTCGCAATCGTGTTGGCTGATGCCGGCGCAATGAGCAGCAAATCGGCTGCCAGACCAAGTTCTACATGATTGTTCCAGTTTTGTTCATCAATTAATTCTACCAAAACTTTTTGTTTTGATAAAGTGGAAAGTGTAATGGCTGGAATAAATTTTGTTGCCGATTCGGTCATCACCACTTGCACATTTGCACCAGCTTTTATCAACAATCGAGTTAGTAAAGCAGCTTTGTAAGCGGCTATGCTGCCTGTGATGCCTAAAATTATTTTTTTGCCTTCTAGCATTTCGTAAAGATACTTTTAAGTTTTCACACCAAAAATATTTCCTTTTGTGCAAATTCTTTTTTCAAAATCGCAGATTGTATTTTTGAAAAAAATCGAAAATGAAATGAACAAAAATCGCCTCGAAGCATTTAGCGATGGCGTGATTGCTATCATCATCACCATCATGGTTTTAGAATTTAAAGTACCCCATGAAAGTGGCTTAAAAGCATTGATTTCACTGCTTCCTACTTTTTTTTGCTATGCGCTAAGTTTTATTTTTATCGGCATTTATTGGGGCAATCATCATCATTTATTGCATGTGGTAAAACATGTTAACTCGGGCATTATGTGGTCAAATTTGAATTTGCTTTTTTGGTTGTCGCTTGTTCCTTTTGCTACTAATTGGATGGGCGAAAATAATTTTGCAGCCAGCACAGTGGCTTGCTATGCGGTGTTGCTGAATATTTGCGGAATTTCGTACACCATTTTGCAACAAACAATTATGTCGTGTCATCAACTTTCACCTGAAATTTTAAGCGCTTTAAAAAAGCAAAGTAGAAAAGGCATTTTTTCTTTAGTTGGTTATACATCAGCCATCCCACTGGCTTTTGTATCGCCCATTCTTTCCGAAATTTTATTTGTGTTGGTTGCTATCATGTGGATTATTCCTGATAAAAACATTGAAAGAGCCATCAAAGAATAATTCAAATTTTATGAAAAAGAACATCATCTTTTTTGCTGCCATTGCTGTGTTGTCAGTGCTTTATTATTATCCGCATGTAGTGTTGCAACGCCCGATGTCG
>CAIQHW010000228.1 GCA_903871715.1 uncultured bacterium | reverse complement strand
TTTTTTTAAAAGAAAAAGGCTATGAGGTTACGCCTGTAACCAACGCTCATGATGCGATTGCGGCGGTGAAGGAAAAACAATTTGATGTAGTTTTTTTAGATGAAAATATGCCTGGCTTGTCTGGATTAGAAGCATTGCCGCAAATCAAAAGCATTTATCCGCAAATGCCTGTGGTGATGATTACGAAAAGCGAAGAAGAAAATATTATGGAAGATGCGATTGGGCAACAGATTGCCGACTATTTGATAAAGCCTGTGAAACCCAATCAAATTTTGTTGTGCTTAAAAAAATTGATTGACAATAAACGATTGGTGAGCGAAAAAACTTCGGCAAATTTTCGTCAAGAATTTCAACGCATGATGATGGAGTTGAGCAATGGTATGAATGCCGAAGAGTGGGCTGCGGCTTACAAAAAAATGATTTATTGGGAGTTGGAATTGGATAAAAGCGATAGCCGCGAAATGCAGGAAATTATGACCATGCAAAAAAATGAAGCCAATGGTGAGTTTTCGAAATTTGTGGCAAAAAATTATCTCCATTGGATTAACCAACCGAATGATAGTACACCCACTTTGAGCCACAAGGTGATGGTACGAAACGTGCTACCCTACTTATCTTCAAGCCAACCTACCTATTTGGTAGTGATTGATAATTTGCGATTCGACCAATGGAAAATGATTCAACCGCTGTGGATGGAATTTACCAGATTGTTGGATGAAGATTCTTATTTCGGCATTTTACCATCAGCCACACAATACGCTCGTAATGCGCTTTTCAGTGGTTTGATGCCATTAGAAATTCAACGTCGGTATCCCGATTTTTGGCGTGATGAATTGGATGAAGGCAGCAAAAATATGTTTGAAGAACAGTTGTTGGGCGAATTGCTAAAACGCAATAAAACCGACATTAAATTTTCATACACCAAAGTAGTGAACAACACAGAGGCAAAGGGTTTGGTGGATAATATTTTGAATTTGCAACACAACCAATTGAATGTAATTGTTTACAATTTTATGGATATGCTGAGCCATGCACGAACCGAAATGGAAGTGTTGAAAGAATTAGCAAGCGATGAACGAGCTTATAGAAGCATTGCCTACAGCTGGTTTGAGCATTCGCCATTGTTAGAAGCATTGAAAAAATTGGAAGGAAAAAATGCACAAATAATTTTAACAACCGACCATGGAAGTATCAGAGTAAATAAACCTGTGAAAATGGTTTCGGACCGTGAAACCACATCCAATCTGCGTTACAAGACGGGCAAGCTGATGAGCTACAATGCAAAAGATGTGTTTGAAATTGTAAAACCCGAAGATGCTAAATTGCCGCAAAATCATTTAAGCAGTCGTTACATTTTTGCAAAAGAAGATAGCTATTTTGTTTATGCCAACAACTTTAATCATTATGCCAATTATTATCGTAACACCTTTCAACACGGAGGTTTATCAATGGAAGAAATGATTATTCCGATAGTGAGAATGCAAACGAAATAATGAGAATGAAAACGAGTGGTGCAGAACTTTAATTCGTAAAATGAAACATTTTAGTTTTGGTTATGTAAACTATATAAAATCATTTTTTATGACAAAGCTTATTTTCTGCTCTGTTCTTTTTTTGTTTTTCATTTCTTGTAAAAATTCGCCACAACCTAATATTTTAGGCAGTTGGGAATTGTATAAAATTAAAGCCAGCAATTATGAAATAAAGCCTGATAGTAATGAATTTCAACGATTCACTATCAGACAAAATGGTGTGATTGAAGACACTTGTAGGCAATGTTTTCCTGAACGCAATTCTCCAAGAATTATTAAGTATGAATTGGTTGACGGAAACGATTTGCAAAACAAGTCATGCAAATTATTTATCCGCAAAACACAAATGTTTAATCGTACATTAATGATTGATACCGAAAAAATAGTTTTAGATAGTTTAGCACAAAACAAAATGATTATTGTGCAAGAATATAAACGCCCTTATGGCAATCAATTTTCAAAAAATGAACGGCCCGAAGGATATTTTTTCTACAAAAGAAAATAACTGCTAAAACTATTTTTTTGCAGCAGCCTCTTTATTTTTTTCTTCAAATTTTTTAATCAATTCTTCTGGCGAAATTCCTAAATTATCCATCGAACTTTTAGCACTGGCTGTCAAAGGATGTTGAGGGTATTTGTTGATGAAATCTTGATACAATTTTCTTGCTCGTGCTGTATCATTCATATCCGTTTCATAAGTAAATGCTTGCAAAAATAAACTGTAAGGTGCTCGTTTTGAAGTGGGATATTTTTCTTGTTCCAAACTCCACAAATCCAAAGCCTGTTTATATTTTCGAATGTTTTTGCATAAATCAGCAGCCTTAAAAATGTATTCCGAAGCCAACGAATCCGTTGGGTTTTCTTTCGCAAAATTCTGATAATCTTGCACCAAAATTTTCACTACCGAATCTTCATTAGGCGTAACCATCGAATCAGCAAACAATTTTTTTTCGTTAGCCGAAATATTGTTTTGCAATTTTTGCTTGTTCGATTCGCAAGATGCAAAAGCAATCAATAAACTGAAAGCAATTAGGATTCTGAATTTCATGATTTTTAAAAATGAGTGTTGTAAAAAGATTTAAAATTGGAAGTGCGAATATAAAAAAGTCATAAAAAAAACCTGGCAAAGCACTACACTTATACCAGGTTTAAAATCAACTACTATTCACCCTGAGACAAATGTATAACGCCCGTAAAAACTGTGCAAGTTTCTATTTCTATTTCTATACCATCCCAAGTGTGTATAACTATTGAAAAGTAAACACAAAAACAAAAGCCGCTCTCAATCATAGATTGGAAGCGGCTTTAGCTGAAGCAAAAATAATTACTTCTTTTCGTTAGTTGGTGCAGGTGCAGCTTTTTCTTCTTCATGTTTTTTGCAGCAAGCAGCATCTTTCTTTTTGCAGCAAGCAGCACCGCCATGTTCTTTAGTGCAAGCTCTTGCACATTCTTTCTTGTCGCCAGCCATAACTGTTGAAGCAGCTAAAAACATAGCAAACGCTGATAATAAAAATACTTTTTTCATGTTGATGTAAAATTTTGTTTGGTAAAATTATTCTAAAATTTTGAATTAACCAATTTTTGCCAACACTGTTTTGTTTCCTTTAACAACTTCGTTTAAAGCCACGTCGATTTTTGTGCCGATAGGTAAAAATACATCCACTCGGCTACCGAATTTAATGAACCCAAAATCAGCACCCTGCTGCACTTTATCGCCTGGTTTTACGTAGCAAATAATTCTTTTTGCCACTGCACCTGCAATTTGTCGTAATAAAATTTCAGCTTTCCCATTTCCTATCACCACAGTGTTTCTTTCATTTTCGGTAGATGATTTGGGATGCCAAGCCACCAAATATTTGCCAGCATGATACTTCACATATTTTACTTCGCCACCAATCGAACTTCGATTTACATGCACATTGGCTGGCGACATGAAAATGGAAATTTGGATTCTTTTATCTTTAAAATATTCAGGCTCTTCCACTTCTTCAATTACTACTACTTTGCCATCGCAAGGCGATAAAACACTGTTAGCATCAGCCACCACTATGCGCTTTGGGTTTCGGAAAAAAGATGAAATAGCTAAAAAAACAAGCAACAAAATGGTTGATGCTACAATGCGTAAGGCGAAATTGTGCAACAAAAATTTCATTAGCAACAAATCAATTAGTAATAAAATGATGAACAAACCTGCCACTTCTTTTCTGCCTTCTTTGTGAATATAATTCATGAAATATTTTTTCGCAAAAATAAGTTTTGAATTTGATTGCATGGCATTATTCATTTGATTTCTATTTTTACCAAATGAAAAAAGATTTTGTAAAACAAATCAATAAAAGCTGGACTCTTTTTTTAGACCGTGATGGTGTGCTAAACCATGATGTAATCAACGATTACGTGCGCAATTGGCAACAGTTTCATTTTTTTGAAACCACTTTGCCTGCCATGAAAATTTTAAACAATTATTTTGGGAAAATTGTCATCGTTACCAATCAACGAGGCGTAGGAATTGGATTAATGACCGAAAATGATTTGCAGATTATTCATAAAAATATGTTGAGCGAAATTAAACAACATGGTGGGCGAATTGACAAAATTTATTTTTGCACCGATACCAATCGCGAAAATAGCACACATCGAAAACCAGCTACAGGAATGGGTTTACAAGCCAAACAAGATTTCCAAGAAATTGATTTTAGTCGTTCGATAATGGTGGGAAATAATTTAAGCGATATGCACTTTGGCAAAAATTTAGGAATGAAAAATGTGTTTATCGACGACAAAAAAAAATACAACCACACACCAACTGCTGAAATGGATTTAATTTTTGATGACCTTTTGCAATTTGCCGAATTTATTATCGAAGCAAAAAAAAATCTGTAAAACCGAATGTTATCAATGGTTCTACGGATTTTTCAAGAAAATTATTTTCAATTATTTCAACACTTCTAATTCTTTCCCAACTTTTGTAAAAGCTGCAATCGCTTTATCAATATGGTGTTTGTCATGTGCAGCACTTAATTGCACACGAATTCTTGCTTTACCTTTTGCAACAACTGGATAGAAAAATCCGATTACATAAATTCCTTCTTCTAATAATTTTGCAGCAAATTGTTGTGCCAAAGTTGCTTCGTACAACATGATAGGAACGATTGGATGTTCGCCTTGCTTGATGTCGAAACCAGCCTCAGTCATAGCTTTTCGGAAGTATTGTGTATTATCCCACAATTTATCTCTCAATTCAGTAGTACTGCTCAACATATCAATCACTGCAATTGAAGCACCAACAATGGCTGGCGCCAAAGTGTTTGAAAATAAATATGGTCGGCTGCGTTGACGCAACATGTCAATGATTTCTTTTCTACCCGAAGTGAAACCACCCAAAGCCCCACCCAGAGCTTTACCTAACGTGCCAGTAATAATATCCACCCTTCCCATTGCATTTCTGTATTCATGCGTTCCTCTTCCTGTTTTGCCCATAAAACCGCTGGCATGGCACTCGTCCATCATCACAATGGCATCATATTTATCAGCTAAGTCGCAAATTTTATCAATCTGCGCAATGGTGCCATCCATGCTAAATACGCCATCCGTAACAATTACACGACTTCTGCAATTCGCAGCAGCTTCCAATTGTTTTTCCAAATCAGCCATATCGTTGTTCAAATATCTAAATCGTTGCGCCTTGCAAAGCCTTATGCCATCAATGATTGACGCATGATTCAATTCATCAGAAATGATAGCATCTTGTTCATTAAACAATGGTTCAAACACACCGCCATTAGCATCAAATGCAGCAGCATAAAGGATGGTATCTTCTGTTCCTAAAAAGTCAGCAATTTTCTTTTCCAAAGTTTTATGCAAATCTTGTGTGCCGCAAATAAATCGAACACTGCTCATGCCGTAACCATGCGTTCGCAAAGCTTCATGCGCTGCTTCAATTGTTTTGGGATGCGATGATAAACCCAAATAATTGTTTGCGCAAAAATTAATCACAGTTTTACCGCCAACAGTAATTTCTGCGCCTTGTGGCGAAGTGATGATGCGTTCATTTTTATACAAACCACTTTCTTTAATTTCTGTCAATTCGCCTTGTAAGCGACTTTGAATATTTTTATACATGCTGATTGAATTTTTATTTTTGATTTAGAAATGCAAAGATATTTTTCTAAAGATAATTGTGATGAAAAAAAAATTGAGCCACTTATCTTTAGCTTTTAATTTTAAAAATGCAAAATTCATTTTCCCTCAAAGCCAATGTGGTAGATATTTTCAACGAAAATATTTTTTCAGCTGAAATAAAAATTGAAGACGGAATCATCCAAAAAATAATTCCGATGGCTGATGATAAATCGTTGCCCATAGTCCTACCCGGCTTTATTGATGCCCATGTGCATATTGAAAGCTCGATGTTGTTGCCCAGTGAATTTGCACGACTGGCTGTTGTTCATGGCACAGTTGCAACCGTGAGCGATCCACATGAAATAGCCAATGTATGCGGTATGGAAGGTGTAAAATACATGATTGAAAATGGAAAAAAAGTGCCGTTTCATTTTTGCTTTGGTGCGCCAAGTTGTGTGCCAGCCACCATTTTTGAAACTGCTGGAGCGGCTTTGGATGCGACTTTGGTGGATGAATTATTGCAATCGCCCGATATTTTTTATTTGAGTGAAATGATGAATTTCCCTGGCGTTTTATTGCATGATGAAGAAGTTTTGAAAAAAATTGAATCGGCAAAAAAACACAACAAGCCGGTAGATGGTCATGCACCTGCATTACGAGGCGATGATGCCCGTAAATATTTTGCTGCTGGTATTTCAACCGACCACGAATGTTTCACTTTTGAAGAAGGATTAGAGAAAGCCAATTTGGGTGTGAAGATTTTAATCAGAGAAGGAAGTGCAGCAAAAAATTTTGAGGCTTTGATTGATTTGATGATTACACATCCACGGCAAATTATGTTTTGCAGTGATGATAAACACCCTGATAGTTTGGTGGCTGGGCATATTAATTTATTAGTAAAACGTGCTTTGGCTAAAGGTTTCGACTTGTTTGAGATTTTGTATGCCGCTTGCATTTTGCCGGCATTGCACTACAAAATTCCAGTTGGGTTGCTTCGTGAAAATGATTCGGCTGATTTTATTTTGATTGATAATTTTCAAAATTTCAACATCAAAAAAACTTTCATCAAAGGAAATTTGGTGGCCGAAAATGGCGTTTCAAAAATTGAAAGTGTGCAAGAAAAAATCTTGAATAATTTTTTCAGTTACCAAATTTCAAACAACGAAATCAAAATTTTTAAAGAAAAAAATGATGCTCAAATAAAAGTTATCGAAGCATTCAATGGACAATTAATAACGGATGAAATCCTTTGTGCGCCTAAATTACAAGGCGATGAAATAATTAGCGATGTTCAAAATGATGTGTTGAAAATTGTTTGTGTAAATCGTTATCAAAAAGCAAAACCTGCTGTTGCTTTTATTAAAAACTTTGGTTTAAAAACAGGTGCAATTGCCAGTTCAGTAGCGCACGATAGCCACAATATTATTGCTGTTGGCGCAGATGATGATGCAATTATTCAAACCATTAATTTATTGATGAAAAATAATGGAGGCATTTGTGCAGTAAATGATTTGGAAGAAAAAATCTTGCCTTTGCCTCTTGCAGGGTTAATGAGTGAACGTGATGGTTACGCAGTCGCAAAAAAATATTCCGACATTGATGCGTTTGCAAAATCGTTAGGAAGCAAGTTGGATGCGCCTTTCATGACTTTATCATTCATGGCTTTGCTTGTTATTCCAAAATTAAAATTGAGCGATAAAGGATTATTTGATGGAGAAAAATTTGAGTTTACAAATGTGGACGGCTAAAAATTTATTTCCCAAAATCGGCATTTAATAAATTTCCAATTGTTCTATTTTTCCATTTCGCTATTGTATTTTTGAAAATTAATTTTAACAAAATTTTTCGAGTAAATCGAATCAAAAAATATGAGTTGCGAAAGTTGTAGTACAAAAGATGGAAAACCTGGTGGCTGCCAAAGCCATGGCAGTTGCGGCACTGGCTCGTGCAACAAAATGAATACTTACGATTGGTTGATGCACATGCCCATACCCAATTTCGATACGCGATACCCAATAGTAGAAGTTTCTTTTAAAAATGGGCAGCGTAAAGGTTACTATTTAAATTTGAGTCACGAGTATGTTACGGGTGATTGTGTATGTGTGGAATCGGTTGTTGGGATTGATATTGGCGAAATTTCGTTGAGTGGCGAATTGGTGAGATTGCAATTAAAAAAGTTGGAAAAAAACGAACGAAGTGTGGAGCGAAAAGTTATTCGCCGAGCATCTGAACAGGAAATAAAATTGATGCACGATTTTAGGGCAAAGGAAAAAAACAGTTTGATAAAAGCTCGTGTGATAGCCCGAAACATGAAGCTGGATATGAAAGTGAGCGATGTGGAGTATCAAGGCGATGGACGCCGTGCTATCTTTTATTACATAGCTGATGGTAGAGTTGATTTTCGAGAATTGATAAAAGTGTATGCCCGTGATTTTAATGTAAAAGTGGAAATGAAACAAATTGGTTCACGGCAAGAGGCTGGGCTGGTAGGCGGTTTTGGCTCGTGTGGCAGAGAGTTATGTTGCAGCACTTGGCTAACCGATTTTAAAAATGTAAACATTGGAGTAGCTCGTTATCAAAATTTATCCATCAATCAAGTGAAGTTGAGTGGGCAATGTGGCAGGTTGAAATGTTGCTTAAATTATGAGTTGGATACTTATTTAGAAGCATTGAAAGAATTTCCTAAAAATGCTGATGTGCTGCGCACCGAACGTGGCGAAGCGTATTTACAAAAAACGGACATCGTCAAATATTTGATGTGGTATAGTTATAAAGGCAGCTCGAAAATTTATCCGCTTACAGTTGAAAAAGTAAGTGAAATAAAAGCGATGAATAAAGAGAATAAAATGCCCGCCGATTTAGAGAAATTGCAAGTGGATATTGTACCAAAAATTGCGAAAGAAGAATACATTGATGTGATTGGGCAAACTTCATTAAGCAGCTTGCGAAGAACTGCTCAACGCAAAAAAACAAAAGGCGGCAAACCCAGCAGTGGCAATGGAAACAAACCTTCTGGGAACAGTAATAACAACAATAGAAATCGCCCAAATAATAATCGTCCAAAACCTAACCGATAGATTTTTTGAAGTGAAAAAGCCATCTGTTTTATTTTTTATTGTACTCATTTTTTGTAGCATTTTTTCATCCTGCCAGATGAGTAATTTGTACGAAAAAAATGTAGAAGTGCCACAGTTTTCTTGGGATTATGAATTCGTGCCATCTTTTGATGTAAACATTTCCGACACTTCGAGTTACTATAATTTGAGCATCAATATTCGGCATTTAGAAAGTTATCCATTTATGAATTTGTGGGTGCAATTGCATGGCAGCAGCCCTGATGGCAAACAGCAGAAAGAGCGCATGATGCTTAGTTTGGCAACGCCTGATGGTAAATGGTTGGGCGAAGGATTGAATGGTGTTTGGATGCAAACAATTTTGGCAAAAAAGAAAATAAAATTTCCACACAAAGGACAATATACTTTTGGCATCGAACAAGATATGCGCATTAACCCACTGCCTGCGGTGATGAATGTGGGATTGAAGTTGGAGAAAATTTGATGCAAGAAAATGAACGCATCATATTGCAAACCGAATGCTGGATAAAATCGGTGGTGATTGATTTAAATTTTTGTCCGTTTGCCGCCAAGGCAATGCTCAAAAAGCAGATTCATTATACAGTTGCTCCAGATGCAGACGTAAAAAAAAGTTTAGAAATTCTTACAAAAGAATTGGATTTTTTAGAAACGAATAGTCAATTTGAAACCACTTTTATTTTGTTTTCCAACTCATTTTTGGATTTTTCGGCGTATTTAATTTTGGTAAAAAAAGCCGAGCGATTGCTCTCCAAATTAGGCTACGATGGCGTTTACCAAATAGCCAGCTTTCATCCCGATTATTGTTTTGCTGATGCCGAAATGGACGATGCAGCTAATTTTACCAATCGTTCCGTTTATCCGATGTTGCATTTATTGAGAGAAGAAAGCATCACTAAAGCATTGAAAACTTTTAAAAATCCAGAAAATATTCCGCAACAAAATATCAATGTTACCCGACAAAAAGGCTTGCATTATATGCAAATGCTTCGGGCTGCATGCCTTGATGGATAAAGCTTTTAGTAACTAATAAAAGGAAAATTTGTCAAAAAATCACTTCGCTCGGTGTCGCCAATGCAAATCCCAATAAGTGATTAAAGAACTTACGAGCATCAAAATTCCACCTAAAATAAATGGCGCACCTGCAAAATTGATGGGTGCATAAGGTTTGGTGAAATAATAAAACGTGCTGGTCATTAATAACGGACCAATAATCGTTGTAGCGCTCATCAAGCTCGTTAAGCCACCTTGCAACTCACCTTGATGTGTAGGTGGCACTTCGCCAGCCATCATGGCTTGCAATGCTGGACCCGAAATTCCACCCAAACAATACGGAATTAAAAATGCAAACATCATCCAGCTTTGTGTGGCAAATCCAAACAAAAACATGCCCAAAGCATACAAACCAAAGCCGAGATAAATACTTTTTTCGTTGCCCAATTTCGGATTGATGTATTTGATTAAAACACCTTGAACTAATCCAACCAACACACCAACCAATGCTAGCGAATAGCCTACCATGGCTTCACTCCATTTGAATCTAAACATCGTAAAGTAACTCCAGTTACTTTGTACAGCATGTGAACCCAATGCTAAAAAAATGAAAGCAATTAACAAGCCCAAAATGTTTTTGTATTTGCTTAATTGAATTAATGATGCCACTGGATTTGCCTTTTTCCAATCGAATGCTCGGCGGTTTTCTTTGCTCAATGATTCAGGCAAAATGAAATAACCATACAAAAAATTCAACAATGATAAAGCGGCTGCAATGTAGAATGGGAAACGAGTTCCAAGTTGTGATGACACACCACCAATGAATGGACCAATCACAAATCCCATCCCAAAAGCTGCACCAATCATTCCAAAATTTTTAGCTCGTTCTTCGGGCGATGAAATATCAGCAATGTATGCAGATGCAGTGGTGAAGCTAGCTCCAGTGATGCCAGCAATAATTCTACCTACCATTAACCAAGCATAACTTGGCGCAAAAGCCATGATTAAATAATCAATCCCAAAACCCAACAAAGAAAACAACAACACAGGTCGCCTTCCAAATTTATCGCTCAAGTTGCCCATCAATGGTGAAAATAAAAATTGCGCCGCAGCAAATGCAAACAGCAGAAAGCCGCCATACTTGCTGGCTTCGTTGATGCTTATATGTTGTATTTCGGCTAATAATTTTGGAAAAACAGGAATGACAATTCCAAAACCAATTACGTCAATTAATAGTGTTACGAAAATAAATCCAATGGCAGCTTGCTTGTTTTTCATGGTGAGCAAATGTAAAAGTTTGAGGCTTCAAAAAAATCAAATTGTTAAACAATTTTGTTGAAATTGCCAATGACCGATATTATAACTTTGCACAACTTTTTCTTTGCTTATCTTTGCAAACGGAGTAAACCGAAAAAAATGAGTACAAAAGTTTTAGAAAATAAATTAAGCTTTCAAAAACCACACACCGAATTTTACAGTGTGCTGAAACGCCGTGTGGATTCGTATTTTACCGATAATAAAATTAGCGACAAGGCAAATGGTGCTATGATTTTAAAAACCATTGTTTTATTTGCCATGGCTGTAAGCTGCTATGGCATTGTGGTTTGGGCACCTATTCCACTTTGGGCTTCGGCAATTCTTTGTGTTTTTTTTGGAATGGTAATGGCTGGCATTGGCTTTTGTGTGCAACACGATGCCAATCATGGCGGCTATTCCAACAACAAAAATGTGAATTACATTTTAGGATTATCGCTCAATGTGTTGGGTGGCAATGCCTTTATTTGGAAAGTAAAACACAACATCAATCACCACACATACACCAACATCGAAGGTTATGATGATGATATTGCCAAACATCCTGTGTTTCGTTTCAGCCCCGAACAAAAACTAAAGTGGTTTCACAAATTTCAATATTTATATTGGATTCCGATGTATTCGTTAAGTTCAATAATTTGGGTAGTTTACAGCGATTACGAAAAATATTTTAAAGGCAAAGTGGTAAAAACTTCGATGCCAAAAATGGATACGCAAGAAAAAATTGTTTTTTGGGTGAGCAAAATTGTAAACCTTTTTATCGCCATTTTTATTCCTGCTTATTTTGTTGGTTGGAGTCATGCCATCATTGGATTTTTATTGGTGCATGCTTCATTGGGTTATACGCTTTCTTTAATTTTTCAATTGGCGCACAGTGTTGAGGGAACAGAGTTTCCAGTGCCAAACGATGCTAATTTAATTGAAGAAGAATGGGCAATTCATCAAGTAAAAACCACTGCTAATTTCGCAACCGATAACAAGTTTATTAATTGGTATGTGGGTGGTTTAAACTTTCAAATTGAACATCATTTATTTCCTCGAGTTTGCCATGTTCATTACACCAAGATTTCAAAAATTGTAGAGCAAACTTGTAAAGAGTTTAACATTCCTTACATCAATCATCCTACATTTTTTGGCTCGTATGCTTCGCATGTGAAGCATTTGCACAACTTGGGCAAAGCGGCTATTAAAGCAGCGTAGAAGGGTTCTTTTATCAAAAAAATAGCTACAATTTCAATATTGAATTGTAGCTATTTTTTGATTTTCTTTGAAGTTGGATATTTTGTTGAAATTCACTTCCAATAAACTAATAAATTAACCTGCTAACTAACTCATTTCGGCAAAGTATTTCATAAAGTAAGGAATAGTTTCAATGCCTTTGTAGTAATTGAATAAATGATAATGTTCGTTGGGCGAATGCAAGCCATCGCTATCTAATCCAAAACCCATCAACACCGTTTTTAATCCTAAAACAGATTCAAATAAAGCCACAATTGGAATGCTTCCACCGCCACGAGTTGGAATTGGCGATTTACCAAAAGTAGTTTCTATTGCTTTGTGAGCAGCTTTGTAAGCGATACTATCTGTTGGTGTTACTACTGGTTCGCCACCATGATGTGCTGTAACTTTTACTGTAACATAAGGTGGCGCAATTTTTTCAAAATGTGCTTTGAATAAATTGGAAATGGTTTCGCTTTTTTGATTGGGGACTAATCGCATCGAAATTTTTGCATTCGCTTTGGAAGGCAAAACTGTTTTTGCACCTTCGCCAGTATAACCGCCCCAAATGCCATTCACTTCCAAAGTTGGTCTGATGCCAGTTCGCTCTAAAGTGCTGAAACCCTTTTCGCCCCATACTTCGCTGATGCCTAAATCTTTTTTATACTCGTCTAAATTAAAAGGTGTGCGATTTAATTCGGCACGTTCTTCAGCAGTTAATTCCAACACATCGGCATAAAAATTTGCGATAGTAATGTGATTATTTTCATCGTGTAATGAAGCAATCATTTTTGCCAAAATGGTTGCAGGATTAGCCACAGCACCGCCGTAAACGCCACTATGCAAATCTTTGTTGGGTCCAACAACTTCTACTTCCATATATGCTAATCCTCTCAAACCTGCTTCCAAGCTGGGGTTTTCCATACTTACCATCGAAGTATCAGAAACTAAAACCACATCAGCTTTTAATTTGGCTTTATTTTTTTCTAAGAAAATGCCCAAATTATTGCTACCTACTTCTTCTTCACCCTCAATCATAAATTTGATGTTGCAAGGCAAAGTGTTAGTCTTCATCATGGTTTCAAAAGCTTTTACGTGCATGTAAAATTGCCCTTTATCATCAGCACTTCCACGAGCGTAAATTTTTCCGTCTTTAATCACTGGTTCAAAAGGCGGCGAAGTCCATAATTCTAAAGGGTCTGCAGGTTGCACATCATAATGTCCGTAAACCAAAACTGTTGGTTTTGTTGGGTCAATAATTTTTTCGCTATAAACAATTGGATGACCAGCCGTAGGGCAAACTTCTACATTATCTGCACCAGCTTCTATCATTCGTTGTTTCACTTCTTCGGCACATTTTGCAGTATCAGCATTGTTTTCTGTTCGTGCGCTAACCGATGGAATGCGCAACAGTGCTAACAATTCTTCTAAAAAACGTTCTTTATTTTTTTCTTGATAATCTTTCCAAACTTGCATGTTGTTATTTTTTTTGAGTGGCAAATGTAAAAAGGAAAAAGAGTTTGTGAAGAAGAATTTAGTCAACTACAATGAAATTTTATTTCACTCGTTTCATCGCTTCTGTGGCTTCGGCAAAATCGCGCCGAATATTCAGTGCCGTTTGATAATCTTTTGCTGCTTCATTTTTGTTGCCTCGTTTTTCCCAACACAAGCCTCTCATGTAGTACCCATCAGCATTTGCAGGGGCATTGGCAATGGCTAAATTAAAATTGCTAAATGCTTTTTGCAAAGAATCTTGTTGCAAATAAATGCAACCGATGTTGTATAAAGGCTGCGCCGATTGTGGGTCAAGCAACAACATTTTTTTGTATCGAGCAATGGCTTTTTTAAAATCTTTGTTGTTTTGGTAGTGCATGGCTAAAGCATAATTGCCTTCATAGCGTGCACTATCAATGCGGATGGCATTTAATAAATATTTTTCAGCTAATTTTTTATTGCGAAAATCATTCAACAAACCCAATTGCATGTAAGCATCATAATTGTCAGGGTCAGCATCCACAGCAAGTTTGAAGGTGTTGATAGCTCGGTTGGTATCACCTTTTTCTTTTTGCACCAATCCTTGCAGCAAAAAACATTTGGTATTGTTTTGGTCAACGGCTAACACTTTGTTTGTTTCATCCATCACGGCTTGATACTCTTTTAAGTACAAAAATGTTTTCGCCAATTTCAGCGCCAAATCGCGGTCTTGAGGTGCTAATCGTTCTGCTCGCTTTAAATATTCCATTGCCAAAGGCACGTAATGCGCAGCAATATTTATATCGGCAAAAGTTAAATAGTAGGCAATTTTTGTAGAATCTAATGTGATGGCTTTATGCAAATCTGCCGCAGCTAAATTGAGTTGATTAAGGTGAAAAAACTGCGAACCTCGAGCAAAATACAATTCCGAATTTTTAGGATTGCTTTGAATTTGCTTGGAAATATTTCCAATCGTAGGCTCTAATTTTGTTAAAGAATCTAACAACGATTGACGAATATAATCATTCGATTTTGGCTGATTCAAATTACATGAAGCAGTTGAAAAAATCATGATAATTATAAAAAACGAAAAATATTTTTGGTGCATTTTTTATTTTGAAAAATGCAAAGTTATTGAAAAATATTAGTGCTTTTCTTCTAACGGAGCTAAACCATTTTTTACTCGATAGTCGTTAATCGCTGATTTAATAGCATCCTCAGCCAATACCGAACAGTGAATTTTCACTGGCGGCAAAGCCAATTCTTCCACAATATCCATGTTGTCAATTTTCATCGCTTCATCAATTGATTTTCCTTTCAACCATTCTGTGGCTAATGATGAAGAAGCAATAGCAGAGCCACATCCAAAGGTTTTGAATTTAGCATCTGTAATCATTTGTGTAGTTGGGTCAACTTCAATTTGCAGTCGCATTACATCGCCGCATTCAGGTGCGCCAACTAATCCTGTTCCAACTGTGTTGCTATTTTTATCCAGCGTTCCTACATTTTGTGGATTGCTGTAGTGGTCTAAAACTTTTTCTGAGTATGCCATGTTTTTTTTGTTTTTATATTTCCTAATAACTATTAACAATGCACCAATAACTAAAGTTTAGTGATGCGCCCATTCAATTTTGTCT
>CAIQHW010000227.1 GCA_903871715.1 uncultured bacterium | reverse complement strand
TGTTTTTGCTTTTTTGACAATGACGAATTTAAATTCATTTGCTCAAAAAAATAAAGCAGAAAAAATGATTCGGCAAACTTTGCAAACACAGCAAACGGCTTGGAATGCTGGCGATTTGAATGCTTTTATGCAAGGCTATTGGCGTGATGACAGCTTGCAATTTATCACTGTAAAAGGGGTAACCAATGGTTGGGATAAAATGTTGAATCGCTATCAAATAAAATACCCCGATAAAGCCAGCATGGGCACTTTGCAAATGCAAGTGGTGAAAATGGAAAAGCTGAATAAGCAATATTATTTGGTGATTGGTAGCTGGCATTTGCAACGAGAAAAAGATGCGCCAGCAGGCTATTTTACTTTGCTGTTTAAAAAGATAAAAGGAAAATGGTTGATTGTAATAGACCACACTTCCTAAAATAAAAAAGGCGAATTTTAAATGAGTTCGCCTTTTTTCATGTGTATCTATTTCTGTTATCCTTGCAAAGCCGCAGCACCGCTTACGATTTCTGTTAATTCGGTAGTAATGGCTGCTTGTCGAGCACGATTATATTTCAATTTCAAATCTTTCAACAATTCGTTGGCATTGTCCGAAGCCTTATCCATAGCTGTCATTCGAGCACCATGTTCGCTAGCGTTGCTATCCAATACACATTTATACAACTGTGTTTTTAAAATTTTAGGCACCAATTCATTTATCAATTCAACTTTATTAGGTTGAAAAATAAAATCGTTCTTTTTGGTAGAAACACCTTTGGTTACTGCCACTGGTGCCGATTTTTGCACAGGCAAATATTGTTCTAACTGAAAAATTTGCGTAGCCGCATTTTTAAATTGACTATACACGATTTCAATTTTATCGTACTTGCCGCTCACAAAATCGTGCATCAATTCTTCGGCTGCCATGCTTACATTATCGAAAGTTAATCGTGTAAAAAGATCGGCATATTTTGAATTGGTTGTCATCGTTTTTTTGAAAACATCATTTCCTTTTTTGCCAATAGCTAATATTTCTACATTGCCTTTTGCCATTTGCGTAGCATATTTTTCTTTGATGGCTAATCGAGCAATTTTTATCAAATTGCTGTTAAAGCCGCCACACAAGCCACGGTCGCTAGTAATGATAACGATTAATATTTTTTCTTCGGCTCGGCTTTGTGCTAATTTAATTTCTACATCCGATTCGCCACTCACCATGTTTTGCAGCATTTCGCTCAACTTTTTGCTGTAAGGTCGCATTTGAATTATTCTATCCGTAGCACGGCGCAACTTGGCTGCCGACACCATTTTCATGGCTTTGGTTATTTGTTGAGTGCTGGTTACAGATGATATTCGGGCTCTTACTTCTTTTAATTGACCGGGCATGGGCTATTTATTTTTTGAAAAATTGAGCGGCAAAGGTAGGAAAATATTTCCGAAATTATTTTGAAAACCAAGGCAAACTCAATTAGTTTGTGCTTCACAATTTCAACTCGAAAAATTATGCTACTTGATTTAACTGTATCGCAATCTATCGTTATCAATGCCCCTACAACAAAGGTTTGGGAAGCATTAACGAATCCAAAAATCATTGCCCTTTATTTATATGGCACCGAAACTATTACCGATTGGAAAGTGGGTAGCCCAATTATTTTTCAGGGCGAATACGAAGGGCAGCATTATCAGGATAAAGGTGTAGTTACCGAAAATGTTTTTTTGCAAAAAATTGTTTACAAATATTGGAGCGGTTTTCCGGGTTTAGAAGATTTGCCCGAAAACTATAATTTGGTGGCTTATCATTTAGAAAACAACGATAATCAAACAACTCATTTTACTTGGTCGCAAACTGGTTATTCAACTCAAGAAGGCTACGAACACTCACTTAGTGGCATGCCTGCATTTTTAGAGTCTATTAAAAAAGTGGTGGAAGAAATGTCTATTGATGTGGCATTAAAAATGCCCAAAGCAAAATTTGAATTAGCACCATTATTACACCAATTAGAGGTAGGTAAATCATTTTTCATTACCAAAACTGATTGGGTATCTAAAAAAACAGTGGGTGCAAAAATTTATAGGCTGATGAAAGAAAATCGAAAGAATTATGTGGTAAAATTAGCAGCCGATAAAAGTGGTTGGACAGTAGAGCGCATTGCATAATCATCGGGGCTGGCTTATACCTAACCACCAATCATGCTCATAAGCCCTTACCAGCATGATATTTAATTAGGCATGCTATCTTTAAGCCCTTATGGATAGCATAGTTAATTAGCCCTTGCATTCGTAAGCCCTTACGAGTAGCATCATTAATTAAGCATGGCATTCGTAAGCCCTTACGAGTATGCTATTTAACAAAGAATTACATCCATAAGCCCTTACGAGTATCATCCTTAACAAGGCATGGTATCCATCAGCCATTTTCACCTACCTGCCCTATAACATTGGCATAAAAATATGCCTAAAATATTTTTCAATTGGCACACACTAAAATAAATAATACCGCCGTTATTAAATTAGTATTTGTGTAGGACAAGTTGTGAAACATGCCACCACAAATAATAACAGTACATTTTTTTTTTTATTTATTAACCAACAATATTTTATTTTTTATGAACAGATTTTGGATTTATCTCCTCAACCCGTTTTTAACCGCTACGGCT